>JAFXWR010000017.1 GCA_017542725.1 Lachnospiraceae bacterium
GATATGGACAAACTCCTGACTTCGATTTAAATAAATACCAATGCCACCAAGTCCATTAAACTCTGCCCACAGAGCAATGACTATCGGTTTAACACCACTGCAGTAAATATCAACTGCCTGACCTTTTAAGTGGTATGAATTATCAGCACCGCCACATTGTTTGTTGTAGCTATCAGTCCTGTATCCACTTAAAATGGTTATTGGCTTACCGAGATAGTTTCTTAACTCTTGGAGTTTTTCTACAAGGTTTATATCAATTAAAACTTTGTCAGAGCCATCCTTACAACTAAACTCTTTTACTTTAAAATTTGGTGACAAATTTAAATCGCCACTTGTTTTAATAGAGAACTCTTTAATCATTCTGCACCACCTTTTTCTTTCTACGGACTGCTTTGCCACCACCACCTTTTCTTTTATCAAATGGTAGTGTGCTACTTGCTTTTGAAAGTTCCATATTTAACTCTTGAACTACTTGAGCTATGTCTTCCTGCTCTGCACCGCTTTCCCTTAGTTCCGCTATAGTTCTTTTTAGTTCTTCAATTCTTGTCATTTTCCACTTCCTCTTTTTCTTCATTGATTTTGAGTTTATAAAGTAGCACCAGTTCCGTTATGCAAGTAGGAACAAGTGCTAAATACATCTCCACTGGATACGACCCTTTTATACAAAAAATCACGGTGTATGCCACCGTGATTAATATGATAAATATGATTAGTCCAATAAGTACTTTTTTACTGAATCGCATGCGAGCCACCAAGTAGTGAAATAATATCTTTTATTGTTTTTATTACTTTGTCATATCCTACCTGCGAGCCACAGCCACAAGCAAATACAAATAAAATTCCTGCAACTACTACTTTTAATAAATCAATTTGTGTCATCGCAAACAAAAGAAAACATAAATAAGTTATTGTTGCAATTATAAAAGTGAAAACAAGTGAAAAAATCTCTAAGGTCTTAAATGCCTTTTTAAGACTATCTTCACTCACAATCTTTTTAATTGCCTCAATAACAAGTGCTGTGATTAAAGAAACCACAACCATTAAAACTAACAAAAATAAAACAAAATTTAACATAAATTTTTCCTCCTAATATTTTTATTTTGAAATTGGAAGTGCTAAAAACTCTTCTCTAAGTTTATCCATAAATCCATTAGCACCAAGTGTATGATATTGTTTGTAGCAATTCTCAAAGTTCTCTTTTACATGTAATGGTGCATACCCTTTTTCCGTATATTTGTAATAATCACTAATCATCTCGGCACGAAGCAATGCTTGAAGTCCAAGCCTTAATGATTTCTCTCTTTTATAAATAAGTCCCACTATTGTCAGTATGCTCGGAACTCCAATGATGCTTATAATTTGATAAAAATTCATAATCCCTCCTACTCAACCATTAAACTTGAATAATTGCTCCACACGGAAGCTGATTTGTATTGATTTAAATATGACCCACAGTGAATTTTTGATATTCCATAAAGTCCATCACCCCACCTAACAAGTGTCGGTGGAGTTCTTTGTGGAAGCCATATTTCAGATAAGTTGCTACAGTTATGAAGAAAGTTTGTACCAATGCACTCAAGTGAAGTTAGATTTCTTAAATCAAGCGAAGTAATAATTGTGCTAAACAAAAAATAAGACCCTATGGTCTTACATTTTGTAAGTGCTGATAAATCAATTGAGGCGAGCTTTACACAGCCACCTAAAAACTCATTGCCTATGCTCTCCACTAAACTTAAATCAAATAATTTAAATGGACTAACACCCCTATTGAAACTACTCCTTAAAAATCCATTACCTATTGTTTTAACTTTGGATTTTCCATTAAACTCTATTCCTGTTGTAAATTGATGAAAATATAAAAAGCCATCATTTATTGTTTCCAAGTTAACAAAATCATTGAATACAAGTTTTGATTCATAAGATGCATTTTGCAAGAATTGTCTATCAACACTTTTTACATCATTAAAATTTGCTATAATTCTATAAGTTCCAGCACTCGCATAAGTATGAGTTAATGTGTCAGAAGTTATAGTGCCATCACCCCAGTCTATTGAGTCCATTTTGATTTCACTTAAAACACTTAAATCAACCGTTACTCCTTGAGTGAAAGTTAACTCAACATAAGGATTAACTGCTCTATAAATATACTTCTTTTTGCCATCGGATTTTATGTAAAGCGATACTATTCTTTTCTTTTTACCATCCGACATAAAATACAAACCTGTTATATTTTTCTTTTTTCCATCACTCTTAAAACTAAGCATCTTCAATCACCCCATAAATGTATCCTGTATTCATAGAGCTTAAACTTATCTCTTCATAATCAAATGATAAATTTGTAAGTTTGAAATTATCATATCCCCATTGTCCAGCTACTTTTCTTACTTGAACATTAGGTCTTCTATCTTCAACTAAATTAACCCAGCTGTAATAAGTCACTACTTGATA
>JAFXWR010000216.1 GCA_017542725.1 Lachnospiraceae bacterium
GTAGAAAAAGTTCTAATTTGATCTATTGTTAACAATTTACCTCTCATCATATTATTTTAAATTAAACGCTTATTTTAACATTTTTGTATAAATTTTCCACAGATATTTTTGCATATGTAATTTTAAAGCCATCACACATTGAATTCATTTGTTTAAGCACTTCTTTAGATTTAAGTTGCTTAAGAACCTTATCCCTAATCGAATTATTTTCAAAACCAGACAAGACATAAATTGCCGGCGATAACATTCGGTCAGCTTTTGCTATTGTAACACTCTTTTCAGTAGGATTTAAAGATGCAACTAAAATATCTCCTTTTTTGCAAAACCTCGTTGTTGTTTTGTCTTTATACTCAATATCATTTTCATCCTCATCCAAATTTCCAATTTCCTCATATTTTGTTGGTTTAACTTTAAAATCTTTTTCAGTTCTTACATTAATTTCGCAAAATTTGCTTAATGATTTTCCTTTAGTTTTAATATATTTTGGGTATACATCACCAAAATAATTGTTAGATCTATTAATAATAATATCTTTAATATTCACAATTTTAATATTATCTTTCAAACTCTTTGGGATTGAAATATTTTCGTCGTTTAAGAATCCATTATTTAAATTAACTATACTTTCCAAAATAGAATTATTAACTTTACTAATTCCAGAATTATTTCGATTATTGCTGAACTTATACCCCAAAAATTTTGTTTCTTTTTCTTTCATTTTTGATGCTGTAGGATTAAAATACTTTGGAGAATAAATCAACATCGTTTTATAATCAATATCTATGTTTCTTTGTTTTTTCATAAATAATATAACTGGCGATGTCGTTGTTCCTTTAAACGTAATATCGGCTGACAAAAGCATTGTATATACTTTAAAATGTTTAAAAATATACTTTCGCAAATCTTCATAATTGCTATTAGATAATATTGATTGTGGCAAAATTATTGCAACAAACCCATTTTTTTGTACCAATTGCCACGCTCGTTCTACAAAGTATTTTTCAATCGCGCTATCCTTTAAATTCATTGTTTTTAATAATTCAAAATCACCAGATGTTGTGCCTATACCATTTTTCATTAAATTCGACATAAATCCATCAACAGAATAAGGAGGGTTTGATATTACATAATCAAATCTCTCAATTTTATTATCATCTTTATATAATATAGTATTCTTATAATCTTCTGAGTTAAATTTATTAATACCATCAGCATATAATATCTCAGCATCACCATCGCCATTCAAAAAAGTTGCTATTTTTGATGTTTTTGCCAACCTATAATCTTTTTCAATTCCAACTACATTGTTTTTATTCACCCATGTATAAGGTGAAATTGAATAAGCTTTTAATTTATTCTTAAATGTATCACTTAATCTATTAGAGTTAGAGTTCAATTCATTTATTATATCTTGAATATTAGACATTGCACTAATTAAAAAATGCCCTGCACCACAAGCATAATCAATTATCTTAGGTACGAAATCCTGCTCGCCAGATTTAATTTTTTCTAATATATTATTCTTAAACGGTAAAGATTTTACTATAAAATCAACAATAGGATACGGTGTAAAAAACTGTCCTGCCTCTTGTTTTAAACTAGTATTGAGAAGGCTTTCAAAAAAATCACCTAAAAATTCATATTTTTTATCATATTTAAATCTATAGTCAGCCAATAATTTGACAATTTCTCTGACAACTTCAAAATTTTCAATAAATGTTTTATTGTCAAAAACATCGATAAATGCAAAATAATTACTCCTTTTTAACCTTAAATTATCAAAAACTTCTATAATTCTTTCATCACTATGTTTTCCTAAAATTTCTTCAATTTCATCATCATTATAATCTATAATATCTTGATTAAGATACTTTTTCATGCCGATTTTATATAATTCATTTAATCTTTTCATAAAAGATTCGGGCGAGTCAATATTGTCAACAAATTGAAATTTCAAACCATTTATCTCATGTCTGTTTTTATATTTATCAATAATGTAAAAAACTTTATCCGCAGTAAATTCATCCCCAATTTTTGCTAATAAAAGATTAATCATTTTAATAAATGCGTTTGGTTTATCAGATATAGAATGTATTCTTAAAATGGTTAAAAATTGATTGAACAAAATTTTTGTATCTGCATCTTTAATTTCAAGTAGGCTATTATACTTCTTAACGTTCTTTTTTATGGAAAATATTTCATTGCTACTAATATAATTGTCTGTTTCAAACCGTTTATTCCATTTATCATAAAAATCTTCAAAATTACTACTATTAGATAATACATCATCAATATATATATTATAAAACTCGTCTCTTGAGTTTTCAAAGTCATATGTATAAAAAGAAATTATTTTTGTATTTGCTTCATTGAAATAATATGATATAAGTTGGCTGGTTTCCTTTTTATTTTTCAAATACTTTTCAATTTCATCCTTTTTCTTAACTTCAATCATATACTTTTCTTGTGTTTTAGGATTTGTTAGCATCACATCAAGATATTTAAAATCATGCCCGGATGGCCATTTTTTTTCAAGATTAATACACTCTTTTGAATACCCTTTTGCAAATAAATGGATTAGCAACATTACAACAGAATGGTTTTCTAAATTCGTGAGATCAAAGATTCTACTATGATCATGTTTTATTCCATTAATTGAAAACTTATTATTTGCTAAATCTATTGAAATCGTTTCATCATTAATTTCAATATTTACTTTATTATTATTTTCTTTGCATGTCAAATTATAATATTGATGAAACCTAACAATATAATCAATTAGCTGTCTAGCGCTTGTTTTATTCTGTTTTTTTAAGTGTTTCTTTTTCATTATCAATAGTAAATATTTCCTAATGTCTCTTTGACTCATACATTTATATTCAATATTTTGTATACATTATAAACAATATATTGAATATATTCAAGCATTAAAATATGGTCTAAAATAGACCATATGATTGATTACTCACCTTTTTGGAAAACTTTAGAAAAATCAAATGAAAACTGGTATTCACTTACAAAGGAGCACCACATTTCTTTTAATACTTTAAGTAGAATTAAGAATAATAAAGATGTAACTACCAAGACAATAAACGACTTCTGCAGAATATTTAACTGCGAGGTAAAAGACATTATAAAGTATGTCCCATCAAATAAAGATCAAAAATTATAGCAATAAAAAAACAGTGATATTGCTCACTGTTTTTTATAAACTATGCAAATACTTAACATTAAAAAGGCATTCCAAGTATTAAATAGTATACGGTACTCCATTCTTACAAATTTCTTCAACTAAATACGAATACCAAACATTTCCCAACCCATAAGACCTTTTTTCTTTTGTTTTTGAATCAACATAATAATATTCTCCAGAATATATTCCCAAAAATATGAACTGTTTACTTTTAGCGGTATTAATTTTTCCATTAATTATAGCAATATCTTTAGGTTTTGAAATAACCAATCCACCAGATGATCCTGGGAAAAGTTGCGCATCAATTTCAAACATTGGAAGTCCCATGAAATTTAACCTCCAACCAGATGCTATTATCCCTGACTTGATAATCGGAAACTTATTATACTCATCATAAAATCCTTTTGGATAACTTGCTACTATTACATCATCTGTGACTTCTATGTTCAATGGCTGATTCTGTGGTAAGTTATTACTAGTTAAGCTAATCGGTAAGACCAAATTAGTATCTTGAGATTTTTTTATTACACTATCAATTAAATCTGTTATATCTACCAATGCAATATCTACTCTTATATCTTTGTGGAATCTACAACGCTTTTTTAACTCATCAGTGTTTAGCTGAATATCAACCCATTCCACTCCTTGGCTACAAATCTTTCTCAATCTAAAAACAAAATCATTAGCAAGAACTTCATTTAAAAAATCATTGCCTAAAATTACATGTTTATTTGTCACCAACCAAAACTTATCAAATCTTGTCCAATGTCCATTGCTGTTTTTTGCTTGTGGCATATTTTCAACTTCGCAATAAAAAAAGCCTGTCCCCTGTCCATGACTATTTGTAATTATTGTAGTCATTGGAAATAATTTGTTTTGAAAACTTCTACTAGACATTTAACCTCTTATATTATTTTATTGATAAAACTTATACAATTAATCTTTTTCTAATTTTTACTTATATTTTTTTAATTGCTATATTATTACTTATTTTGCTATCTACACAAAATCAACTATATTCATTTACTATTTCATAAATTAAGTTACATGCTTGTATATGCAAAATTTAGATATAATAATTAACATCATTTACTCATTGGTCTTAGACTTCAGAAAAACTATATCATTAACCCTTAGTTTTCCAAAATGCTTGAATCGTGATTATAAGTTTTCTCTCTATTTGTTATAACAGCATTATTGCAAAACATATCATTGTTTATTCATCTTTTTGCTTGAATTCAGATTAAATTTTAACAAAATTTCCAAAAACGCTGATTATATTATCATTATATCTTTTCTGTCTTAAGTGTAGGGAAAAGCAACACATCCCTAATGGCCTGCGAATTTGTCATCAGCATCACAAGTCTATCGATACCATATCCTATACCACCTGTTGGAGGCATACCAATCTTAAGTGCTGTCAAGAAATCTTCGTCTATGCTGTTTGCCTCTTCATCACCAAGTGCTTTTAATTTTTCTTGAGCCTCAAATCTCTCTCTTTGATCAATTGGATCATTTAACTCTGAGTAAGCATTTGCCATCTCATAGCCATTAATATAGAGTTCAAATCTCTCAGTGAGTTCTGGATTACTTGGTTTCTTTTTAGTGAGCGGAGACACCTCTATAGGATGATCTATAACAAATGTTGGTTGTATGAGTTCTTTCTCTACAAACTCATCAAAGAAAAGATTTAATATGTCGCCCTTTTTATGGTGCTCTAAAAATTCTACATTTTTCTCTTTCGCAATCTTCTTTGCTTCTTCATCATCTTTTATGGTTGTAAAATCTACACCACTGTATTTTTTAACAGCATCAATCATGGATATTTTTGCAAAAGGCTTCTCTAAATCTATCACATTGTCACCATACTGAAGTTTTAAACTTCCTACAACTTTTTCTGCCACATATTTAAACATAGATTCAGTCAATTCCATCATTCCTTCATAGTCAGTATATGCCTGATAAAGTTCCATAAGAGTAAACTCTGGATTATGCTTTGTGTCTGTTCCTTCATTTCTAAAAACTCTGCCAATTTCATAGACTCTCTCAAGTCCACCAACTATAAGTCTCTTAAGATATAGTTCAAGTGAGATACGAAGTTTTCTATCTTCATCGAGTGCATTAAAGTGAGTTTCGAATGGTCTTGCATTTGCTCCACCTGCATTTTCTACAAGCATAGGAGTTTCAACTTCGATAAAATCTCTACCATCTAAAAAGTTTCTAATCTCTTTAATAATTTTAGATCTCATTATGAATGTCTTTTTAACTTCAGGATTCATTATAAGGTCTATATATCTTTGACGATATCTCAAATCCCTATCTTGGAAACCGTGGAATTTTTCTGGAAGCACACCGATAGACTTAGATAGTAATACTACCTCTTTAGCATGCACAGAAATCTCTCCTGTCTGAGTTTTAAAAACAAAACCTTTTACTCCTATTATGTCTCCAATGTCAAACTTTTTAAAATCTTTATATGCATCTTCTCCAATGTCATCACGTGCTACATATAATTGAATGTTTCCATCTCTATCTTGTATATTTGCAAATGAAGCCTTCCCCATAACTCTTTTAAGCATAAGGCGACCTGCAAGTGATACAGTCTTTTCATTAAATGCATCGAAATTATCTTTTATCTCCATACTATGATTTGTTACATCATATTTGGTAAATTCAAAAGGATTCTTGCCTGCAGCAAGCATTTCATTAAGTTTATCAAGTTTTGCTTTTTCGAGTTTGTTGATGTCCTCTTGGGTTTGTTCTTTTACTTCTTTGATTTCTTCTGACATATACTTCCTTTCGGGCTCCGCAAGCGTTCGCCCCTACGATTATGATACTTTTAGGACTTGGACTTTGAGGCTACCACGAGCGAGCTTCACCTCTATCTCCTCTCCCTTTTTCTTTCCAAGAAGTGCAGATCCAAGTGGCGACTCATTTGAGATTTTGCCATTTAAACTATCAGCCTCTGTGGCTCCTACGATGTCGTATTCTATTTCTTCATTCATTTTAACATCAAGTAGCTTTACATGACTTCCGACGCCAATAGTTCCCTTTTTCAAATCTGCTTTGTCTACTACTTCTGCATTCTTTAAAATGTTTTCTA
>JAFXWR010000217.1 GCA_017542725.1 Lachnospiraceae bacterium
AATGTTCTACTTCTTACCAAATCGCCCGCCTTTGTAAGGTCAGATACCATTACATAACCTACTATAGATGTAGAAGTTATAAGTTGTAATATAGCTCCCTGGTATACAGGTAATAGCTTATTAAATGCCTGTGGCAATAGCAAATCATAAAATGTTTGTATCTTCGTATATCCAAGTGCAGTTGCTGCTTCAACCTGACCCTTGTCGATACTTTTTATTTCGGCATTTATCATAGAAAATACTGATGTCGCGAATGTGATAGTGAAGCCTATTATGGCCACTACTGCACCATTTATGTCTACACGGGCAAATATAACATAGAGCAGTAACATTAAAAATACAACCATCGGCAGTCTCTTAAATAACCAATCAAGACTATCAAACACTTTCTCAATAACTTTACAGCCACCATAATATATTACATACAATACAAATCCTACCGCCGTGCCAAGAACCAAAGATAATACAGTTATAGCAATTGTAACTATCATTCCTTTTAAAAATAGAATGTATCTATCTTCCTCTATCAAAGTTTCATGGAAGCCATCTCGAATCGCATCTATAAAAGTATATCCTTCAAATGCACTTACATCATTTATTACTATTACATCATTTGCAACATATATGGGATCTGAAAAATAAATTACATCTTTTCTCTCTTCAGTTATCTCTATGCCACTACCTGCAAAATCACATTTGCCTGATTTTATAGCAGGCAAAACACTACTCGTCTTTACTATATTTAATTTATAACCTTTTTCTTTGCAATAATCTCTTGCAAGTTCCAGATCAATGCCAACAATATCGTTATAAAAAACAAACGAAAATGGCCTTTCAAATCCTTGAGTATACATAGTAAGTTCACCATTCGCATTTTTAAGTTCACTATAATCAATACTTGCATCATCAGGAAGATCAACTCTAATCCAATAGTCTACAATCTCTTGCAATCTGCCGTTCTCTTTAATTCTATTCAAAAATAAATTAAAATCATCCCTAAGTGCTTTACCTTTTTCAGTTTTTGGAAATCCTAAGGCAAATGATGTTTGTCCAACTACCAAGTCATGAAGAATATTTAGATTTTTAAAGTTTGCAAGATATGTAAGATTGTATTCTTCGAATACTACAGCATCAACTTTTGAAAGTTTAAGTGCACTCATAAGATCTGATCCAGTTCTAAAATACTCAATCTCTGCTTTATCCAGCACTTTCTCTGTTTCTACAGATATGCTTGTGCCAATTACTACACCTATTTTCAATTTCTCGTTGTTGAACTCTTCAACACTTTTAAACTTTGTAACATCTATTCCTCTTTTTCTACAAGAAAACAGTACTGACATCAAAGCCAACACTATCATTAACAAAACTATTATTTTTTTAAGATTTTTTTTGATATGAATTTTACTTTATCGCAATTCCCAATTCGCTGAGACTTGCAATGTTAAATATTACTTTTTCTATATCAATATATCCGTATTCTTCTAGTACAGAGTCCAGCAAATCTTTACACCAAGCTCTAGTTTCTTCATCCTTATCCATGTCTCTAAACACTGCCCAGATAAGTCTCTTTCTATTTTTATCACTCGTGAGGCCAAAATTATATCCATCTGGCAAATCTGTCTGAGCATTGTAAAGGAATGCTTTTATAAATTGATTATCTTCTATTTTTTCCCATAGATAATATAGCCCGGCCGCCTGTTCTCTTTCTCCATCATGAGAAGTAAGTGCAAATTCACTTATTATTATATTTCTTACTTCATTTTTTTCATTTAAAAATCTTTTTTCACCTAAAAACCTAATAGCAATTTCAAAATTCTTTAGTGTCAAAAGGTATGGCATATCAAATTCATTATCCGCCCCTACATCATAACCAGCATATTGGTCATCCCAAAAATAAGATGATTCAACTGGAGCTGGATATGGATGTAGTGCAACTCCCCAATCAATATACTTTCCAAGATAATTATTGATAAGAATAAGTTGTTCTTTCATATTATATCTATACTTGCCAACTACCTTGTTAAATCTCCTATCTCTCTCATCATAGGTAGGCAAGTCCCAAGCTTGATCAAATGAAATGTATACATTTGCGTCTTTGTTTTTCGCTTTAATTTTATCATAACAAATCTTAAACGAATCACAATAGACCTTTGTATAATCTTTCACACTTGCTGCTCCATAAAAATTGTAAAGTTGAGAATTTATCTCATTGCCAATTACCCAATTATCCACATACCTACTATAGTCTGCCACAATTCTGTCAAAATTATATCTCTGCCAATCTCCATTATTAGCATTAAAATCAATCATGTAAAAATATGGATTTTGATAGTCTGGTGGTGCTGACTTTAAGTCAGCCCCCACTGGCGCT
>JAFXWR010000218.1 GCA_017542725.1 Lachnospiraceae bacterium
TCATACTTTAATGGCCTATCAGGGACAATTACAATAACACCAATCTACCACAATGCAACTTATAATCAAATTAGCTGTCAATTTGTAGAGCATAGAACATTAGACCCTGAAAGTGGTGATGAAATTATTGATTATTATTCTTTGATGACACATGGGTCAAATGTTTTGTCAAATTATTGTATTCAAAAAACACTGTAACGGAGTTACAAAGTAAATGAAAAAATCAATATTAAGTACAATTTTAATAGTGTCAATAGTTTTTAATTCAAATGCTGCGGTAGTGACACGAAATAGTGCCGGATATAGCAAAGAAGAAAACTCACAATATGTCACCAAAGATGAATTTTATAAATGGAGTTCAGAGTTTCAAAAGTTGTTAGACCATGACTTAGATGCTAATCTCGTTTATAAAATAGCAAGTAGATCAGAGTTACATGGATATGTATCAGAGAACTGGAACAATACATCAAAAGGTGGTGGAGAGTAATGGATAAACTTTTAATTTATATTTTAGAACATGAACTTCTAAAGTCAACTTTTACAGTAGTTGCGTCAGTTTTAACTTTTGTGGTTTTGTATCTATTGTTTATAAGAAAACCGCTAAAAAAAGTCATCAAGTCACTTACAAATTTTAGCACAATAATTGAGGCTAATAATGAGATAACAAAAACTATGGCATTCTTACAACTCCAAGAACAGTTTTATAGAAAAAGAGAAGAAGGCTCTAAGTCAGCGCATGAAGATGAAAGGTGGCAGAGACTTTGGAGATTGTATGAAGACTTAGGTGACGGTGAAGGTGATTCATTAAAAAGAGAGTGGGAGAAGATACCAATAAAATGAAAACCATAATAATTGGATGGCTCGTATTAAATATAGTGGTTTTTATAATTTTATTTATGATTTATAAAATGGCAAAAGGAGGCAAATAATAATGTTTGTTTTATTTACAATTTTAGAGCCACAAGTAAAAATCTATCTTGTGGATCACAATCACTTCTCAACTTTTAAAGCTGAGGCTATGAAGTTTGAGACAAGAGAAAGTGCAATGGAAGTTCAGAGTTTATTTCCATTTGACTTACAAATTGAAAAAGCGGAGGATTAAGAAGTATGGAATTTATAGTTAATAACTGGTTTTTAATTGTGGCACTCGTGGCTGTACTTGGCGTTTCGATCTTTGCGGTGGTAAGGTTTGTAGGCTTACCAACCGAAGCACAAATCGCAAAAGTTAAAGAATGGCTCGTGTTCGCGTGCATGGAAGCAGAGAAAGAACTCGGTGGCAAAACTGGTAAATTAAAATTAAGAATGGTTTATGATATGTTTTTAAGCAAGTTTAGCTGGCTTGCCAAAGTTATATCGTTTGATGATTTTTCTAAAATGGTTGATGAATCATTAGAGAAATTTAAAGAAATGTTAAAATCAAACAAAGCTGTCAAAACTCTTGTGAACGGAGGTTAACATATGGACTTTTTCAAAAAATTATTTTATGAGGTTGGCATTAAAAAACTATGTCTAACTTTTCACTATACTCTGGCATTTGTGGTATCGATGGCATTTTTCATTATTTGTGCGGTTTGCACTTTTGCAACTAAGACATTTGATGTAACAGTGCTACTTAATCTCTATGCTTACATAATGATTTATGTTGGGGTAGTAATAACCTATATAACGATTTTGTCAGTGTTTGATAAACTCCAAACAATAAATAAACCAAATGCATCATTTGATTGGATTGCATTTTATATTGGGGTTTGTCTTTTTGTGACTCTTGGAATAATAATAGTTTGCATAGTTTATATGTTTACTCATGATGTCACCGAAGTTACATCAAACCTGTGGTTTAAGTTAATTGGAGTTTTTGGTGGTATGTTTTTTGTCGAAGCAGGTGGTGGATATATTTATAATTCAATTAAAAAGAAATTAAACATTGAGAACAACCAAGAAACATTAAATGAAATAGTGAACTCACCATAAATTTATATTACATGCCCTCCAAATTTATGGTGGGGCTATATAGCGGGGTAGTTCCGTAGGTAGAACGTTCGGCTCATAACCGAGAGGTCGTTGGTGCAAATCCAGCCCCCGCAATTATTGAAAAGTGGTAAGACACTTTAGGATAGGGTCGCACGAAAGTTCGACCCTTGAAGTTAAATAATGCATGTCCGTTGTTCTGGACAACCGACTAAGCATTTACTTAGTTGGTTTTATTTTATGAGGTGCAAAATTGAAATCGAGTATAAATTGTGAAAATTTAATAAAACAATTTGAAGGATTGAGACTTAAAATCTATGATGATGGGTATGGAGTCAAAACAATAGGGTATGGTCATACAGGGAAGAATCTACCAGAAAATATTAGTGAAACCAAAGCAAAAGAGTACTTAAAACTTGATATTGCAAAAGCAGAAAAGCAAGTAAATAAATATAACTATCCATATACTCAAAATCAATTTGATGCACTTGTTTCATTTGCATTTAATGTTGGTAGCATAGATCAAATTACAGCAAATGGAACACGAACATTGAATGAGGTAAAAGAAAAAATTAAACTTTATATTTATGCTGGTGGCAAAGTATCAAATGGATTAGTGAAAAGAAGAAAAGCAGAGTATGATTTATTTTGCAAAAATGACAAAGATGAAGATGTAAGAAACTATAATTATAAAATTGCAGGAAGCTATAGTTTATCAAAAAATTTTGCAGTAAAAGAGTTTATTGCAAAGTCAAGTCCGCTTCGTGAGTTATATGAAAATGAAACTTATACAATTGTTAAAATTGATGACAAGCTTGTCTCTATACTTCAAAAAATAAGAGACCATTATGGAAAACCAATAATTATTACAAGTGGTTATCGACCACTCGAATACAATAAATCAGTTAATGGTGCTACGGCGTCACTTCATACTGAAGGTCGAGCTGCCGATATTAGAATTAATGGGATAACACCAAAGTCACTATCAAAGTATTGTCAGACAATTGGTGTAAAGGGCATAGAAATTTACAAAGATTTTGTGCATATAGATACAAGAGAAAATAAATATTATTGGAATGGATAACTTGAAGAGTTATCTTGGAGTAACTGGGTGTTGGGTGCTCCAAGCTTAATCTCTTCTTTGCTGAGGGGCAGGGTTCTTTAATTAGAACCCTGTTTTTTATTGATAGTTTTTGCTTGACTAAAATGCAATAAAATGCTAACATAAGCTAAACAATGAAAGGGGCAAAGATATGAAATATAAATATGGAATGAGGCTTAGAGGGTTCTCGATTGGATGTCAACCAATTGATGGTTTAATAGAGAGAGTAAATGATGAAACAAATAAATACCACGACATAATAATTTATAACCGAAAATTAACTGAAAAAGAAACAAAAGATTATGAATTAGATTTTATAAACAGTGAGGATTAAATATGAAAAATCAAAAACAACCTAACGAAGTAAAAGTCAATGCTAAAGGAGTAATGGGGAGACCCCGTAACAGAGTTCCATATAAAAAATGCTCATTTCAACTCGATCAGGATTTGTATGATGAATACGCTAAATTTTGTGACAAGAACTGCATATCAAAGACATTGCTTTTTAATAAAATTGTTAGTGAATTTTTAGAAAAGGCAAAAAAGAATGGAACGCAAATTTTATAAAATTGAAGCAAAAAAGAATGTTAAAACTAAAATCAATGTTGCAGCATATGCTCGAGTTTCAACCACTGAAGATAGTCAACTAAACTCTTTATCGCAACAAATTAGTTATTACAATGAGTTAATTCAAAATAACCCACAATGGAATTTTGTAAAAATTTATATTGACCGGGGCATCAGTGGAACTAAAATAAAGAACCGTGACGGAATTAATGATTTACTAAAAGATGCGAAGGCTGGAAAGATTGACTTGATATTAACAAAATCAATTAGTAGGTTTGCAAGAAATACTGTAGAACTCTTAAAAATTGTAAGAGATCTAAAGAAAATAAATGTTGAGATTCAATTTGAAAAAGAAAGAATAAGCACTTTATCTAAAGAAGGCGATTTGATGCTTTCACTACTTGCAGGGTTCGCCCAACAAGAATCACAAAACATATCAGAAAATATAAAATGGGGCATTCGCAAAGGTTACGAAAAAGGCATCATCAGAAAACAAAGAACCTACGGATTTGATATCATTGATAAACACTATGAAATCAATCTTAAAGAAAGTAAGGTCGTAAAGTTTATCTTTGATAGTTTTTTGTCAGGCAAATGCCATGCAGAAATTGCAGACTTACTTAATGATAGAGGGATACCATCATCACGAAAAGGTAAGTGGAGTCGAATGACTATAAAGAAAATACTGAAAAATGAAAAATATGCTGGATTCACAATTTTACAAAAATCATATGTAAAAGACCCAATCACAAAATCTCAAAAAGTTAATAAAAATGAACTTCCAATGTACCGAGTAAGTGATACGAATGAAGCAATTGTAACTGTCGATGAATTTGAAAGAGTACAAGAAATGATAAAGACGGCAAATGATAGAGTTAATAGATGGCAGAAGAGAGGAACATGGATCACTGGACTTGTTAAATGTCCAGTATGTGGTGGTACGATGTCATACAAAAAGAGAGACAACAAACTTCGATGCACAAACCACGATAAACATAAATGCAAATGCAACAATGACAAAGGCTTAAATTATGACTTAGTGGTGGAGTCAATTAATAAAGCATTTAAATTAAAAACATTTGATGAAAAAGTAGTTTATAAAATTAAAAAGATAATAGGAGATGTCAAAAATGTTCAAGTAGTTTTTGCTTGACAAAAATGCAAAAATATAGTAATATAATTAGCATGAATATAAAAGTAACAAAAATACCTGCAAAGGTCAAAGTTGATTTAAGCCATCGCTTAACTCAAGCAAAAAAGAGAGTTTGTGGATATGCGAGAGTTTCGACTGAAGAAGATGAGCAACAAAACTCATACGAAACACAAATCAATTATTATACTAACTTTATCAAGCAACATAACAACTGGGAATTCGTGGGAATGTATGCAGATGAAGGAATAAGTGGAACATCAACGCGACACCGTTTAGGATTTAACCAAATGATAACTGATGCTCTCAATGGTAAAATTGATTTGATTTTAACTAAGTCAGTCAGTCGTTTTGCGAGAAACACCGTTGACTCACTTTCTAATATCAGAAAATTAAAAGAGCACGGTGTCGAAGTATACTTTGAAAAAGAAAACATCTATACCCTTGATAGCAAAGGCGAGGTTCTATTAACCATCATGGGGTCACTTGCTCAGGAAGAGTCAAGATCCATTAGTGAAAACACTCTATGGGGTATTAAAAAGAAAATGGAAAGCGGTAAGTTTAGTCTTCCATACAGCTCATTTCTTGGATATGATTTTAAAGATGGAAAGTTAATCATTAACAAAGAGCAAGCTAAAACAATTAAAATCATATATAAGCTTTATCTTGAGGGTAAGTCAATAAACACAATTAAAACCTACTTAGAAGACCATGGGTATAAAACTGGCACAAACAAACCAAAATGGTATCATAACAGTATAAAACAAATTTTAACAAATGAAAAA
>JAFXWR010000219.1 GCA_017542725.1 Lachnospiraceae bacterium
CATAGGGTCATTTTCATTTTTTGCTTCATCAAGTGTTATGTTAAAAATAGTTGATGTTGTAATTGCATGTATGTCCACTTTGTGTTTAATTGCATCAAGTAAAGTTTCATCGTTTGAAAGATATGCTGCAATCTTGAGTTCTGCTTGAGAGTAGTCACCCTCCGCCACCACAAAGCCATCAGGTGCCTCAATAAAGTTTCTAATTTGTAGGGGGTCTTGGCCCTTTCTTGGGATGTTTTGACAATTTGGTTTGTCACAAGCATAGCGACCTGTGTCGGTTGCAAGTTGCATTAAATTCGGATAAATGCGAGAAGTGTTATCATCATAGTATTTAAGGTATCCATCAACATATGTCGATTTTAGTTTTTGCCATTTTCTATACTCTATAACTAAGTCACAAAGTTTCTCAATGTCTTGTTTATTGTTTTCTTTTGCCCAGTCTTTGATTTTGAGTATTACTTCATCATCAAATGCTGGTTTTCCAGTTTTCGATCTTTTAAACACAGGAACATTTAAGTTTTCAAACACAAACCTTTTAAATGCGTCAGTTGATGCATTGTTTCCAATTTTTACATCACCAATGATAAACTCGATACCATGCTTTAGCTCTTCAATTTTTAAATTTGCTTTGGTTTCCATTTCAAGCATTCTACTTTTGTTAAATGGCACACCATTGTATTTCATTAACCCTGTAAACACGGCTGCAGGTGACTCGACATCAAGAGTTATGTATTTATGCTTTGGTATTTCTTTATCAAAGTATTCATTAAAGTAATTATAAAGTCTTAGTGCAAAATCCGAGTCAGCACAACCATATCTCACGGTTTCAAAGTAATCAGTGTTTAGTTCATCAAAGTATCGACCATCAGTTACATCTTCAAATGTTGGTAGGTCTTCATTAAAGATGTCTCGTGCGAGTGTTTTTAAACCTGATTCATGCAAATTTCTAAAATCAAGCGAATTATCTTTTAGTGAAAGTTGCGAAGCACAAATTGTGTCATATACAGGCTTTTGAATGACAATACCATAGTGGTACGAGAACATTGACTCAAATGGTAGATTGTGAGCAATTTTAATAACTGTTTCACTTTCTAATATTTCTTTTAAGAAGGTAAAGAATTCTATATTGTCAATGTTCTCATAGTCCCTATGACAAACTGGAACATAAATCCCAGTATTGACCTTATTTGAAAATGAGCACCCTACAATTTTAGATTTATGAGGGTTAAGAGCAGCCTTAGGTTCAGTTCTATAATCATCAAGTGGCGCTGTCTCGTAATCAAATGCAATAACTTTAGAATTTGAAAGGTACTCTCTAATGCCATCGACTGATTTTATTAATTTATAATCAGTGATGTTCATTAAGACAACTTCTCTCCTGTTTCCATATCCACAAAGCCGTCCATCATAGCACTATCAGAGTCTTTAGCTACTGATTGAGCTCTTGTAGCGGCGTAATTTTTAACAAAGCTTCTATTTTCAGTAAGTCTGTTAATTTCATCCTTTGTTAAGTCTCTTACATATTCAAACTGTGCTTCAGAGTAATCAATGCCGGTTTGGTTCTTAGCTGTTTTAAGAGTAATTTTTGTCACAACATTTTGTGATGCTTTAACCGAGTTTAGTAGAACTTTCATGTACTGGTTAAAGTTTGCGATTGAACCTACTGGAACATAAATCATGTAAGGGAGCACATTATTTGCGATTTGAAAATAAAGAACTCTCTTATTTTTACATTGCTTTCCAACTCCGTTCTTTCCTGACCCAAATACATTATATGGGCATTTTTTGCAGTCTCCGCCCGGATTACCATTTCCATGTAATCCATCAGATGAATAACAGTCAGGTGGATTTTTTTGACCGTTGTACTCATCCTTATAGTAAGTGTTAGCAGCTTGTTGATAAATGATAACACCTACTAATTCTTTTACTTCTTCAACACCATTAAGCCCTGATTTCTTAAAAGAAATGCCACCACCAGTTGGCAATACGATCCTATCAAGAGTAAACTCGATACCCTGTAGATCCGACTCGCCACCTTGGTTTAAGTCAGCAATTGATGGTAGTTGTAAGAAGTCATCATTAATTTTTGCTACTTCGTTTTCCATAGTTCTCTCCTTAAATTTATTTTTATATAAAGCCACCTTACATTATCATTTTTAAACATATAAGAGGTTTATCAATGCGACAATGTTATGATTTAATTGAATAAAGGTGATTAAATTTTACACGGTGGCGATGTAAACTATACTTTTTTAGTTTTCATTTTAACTTTGTAAGGCTCGTAAATTGAGATTTTCTTTTCATCAAGTAGTTTTTGAAGAATGTCTGGTAATTTTCCAACATGCTCCTTTTTATACTCTTTAATGTAGGAACTAAATGTTTTAGCATTTACTTCTTCCTTAACAAGAGTTGACAATTCTTCATCCTTTTTAAATTCAGCAAATGTCTCAGCCTTAGTTCCAGCAATTACTGATGCGAGGCAGTCAGTTGTCAAAGTAAATGTTGTGTTATCAGTTTCAATGCTATCAAGTGACACATCACACAACATCTGCGCCACAATGTCATTTTGTTTTTGCATTTCCGACTTTACTTCATCAAGCTCTTGAGTGAGAGCTTTCTTTCTTTCATCAAGTTCTTTCAGTTTCTTTGCTTCTTCTGCGATTAGCTTATTTGTTTCGTTTTCCATTTTTCTTATCTCCTACAATTTTATTATTATAATCTTCAGGGCGAGTGGTTTTAATGTCACGCTCTAATGCTTCAAACCATAGCCTTAGGCCATTCGCTCTAAAAATTCTAATGTTTCCTGATGGAATACCTCTCCAAAACGGTATTAAAGTAAATGTTACATCTTTTTTTGTTTTTCCCATTTTTCTTACAATTTCAATTCGTGTGTTGTTATTTGTGTAAAAATAGATAAAAATAGAAGTTGCAACTAAAAGTCCGATTACTATTTTGATTATCATTTTTATTCACACATCCAAGTAATGATGTTTGGCACTAATTTATTTGTTTGCCGTTCTATTGCATTTTCAATTTGCCACACAGCTTGGTTTTTTAATGTTGTCATATTTTTTTCAAGTTCTGCGAGTCTTGTTTCAAGATACGAGAGCACTTCATTGACTGATCCAACACTCGTTTTTATATCGTTTGCAAACTTTGATATTTCATCAAAGAGTGATGTTACATGGTTTCCAATAGCAACCGTTGTGTCATAGATATCTATTGTTCTTTGATTTATTTCTTTTAACATTTCAGTTTGGTCTATACTTTGCAAATAAATAATTGAAATTAGTGCTACAGTTAGGAGTTGTATACATAGATTTGCTTTTGTGTCTTTTTCTCTGCAAGATTTAACCTTTATCAATGAAATTACAATTATTATAATTGTGATAATAAAGAATAAATACATCATTTGTTTTTATGTTCCTCATAGTATTTTTTTATCTTTTCATCCCACTCTTTTTGTTTGTAAAGTGGGAATTGCTTTTTAAGCATTCTTATTAACTTTTTTAAACTTATCTTTTTGTTTTTGTTTTCCATAGTGTTTTGGTGCTCTATCCATAAAGTAATCAATAGCTGTTATTATTTCATCCATTACATAAAACCTATCTTTTTGTTTTATGTATTGCTGTAAATCTTCAAGAGGCTCGAAGTTTCCTTTTTTTTCATACCATTCTTTAATACAACTAAGCATTGTCATTCTCTCCTGTATCCCATGTTGCCCTAAGCCCTTCATCTCTTAAGTATTCATAAAATTCATGAGCTGTCATATACTCTTCGGTATCAGGGTTTAGGATTTCGAGTGTTTCAATTTCATCATCAGTAAAGTAACCGTAATGTTGTCTAAGCCTCGCCACAAAGTCATCAAATGTCATATCTTCAAGCTTCTTCATTGTTCTGTATTCTTTTTCTTTAAGCAAAAACTCCTTAAATGTATCATTTAAGCAAAGGGTTATTTTATCGATGTATAGACCTGCCATGGTGTGCTCCTTTCAATCTACTAATTTTCTTAAATCTAACTGTTACAGGTTCTTTCTTTGCGAGGTCATCATAAATGTAGTAATCAATTAAACCTTTCTTTGCGATGGCTTTTGCTTTTTCATTTGATATTAAATACATTCTCGCAACTTCGTGCCGTGATGCTTTATCACGATTCATTACTACTTTCATTTTTCTTTCTCTCCCTGTACTTCATTCTATATGCATAATTGTGATAGCCTTCAAAATCCTCATTTGGTTTATTGTATCGCGGTATCATTTCATAGCATTCATAGTTTTGATTCATAAGTGTTGGCATCTTTTTATTTGATACTGGTGGAACATTTATTATGATATCTATATGAGTTTTTCTACATCTTTCAAGTTTCTTTTTGCAGTATGCATGTATTATTTCATTTAAAGTGTCACCCTCGGTGCAAAACACAAGATGTTCAGTTTCATTCTTTTCATTTATTCCACTTGCGAATACAACTTTCACTTTATTCCTCACTAAATGGGTTTATTCCATTTCTATATTCATCTACAAGTTCTCGAGCAAGTTCATCTTTATTTTTTAGTGCCTTTAAAACCTTACGATCAAGAGTGCCTTTTGCTATTAAGTAAATGTAGTGACATTTTTCAGTTTGCCCTGAACGATGGATTCGTGCCTTACATTGCTCGAAATTACTCATTGAGTAATCAAGGCTATAAAAGACCATTGTTGATGCTTTGGTCAATGTAATGCCAAGTCCTGCTGCTTGAATTTGCCCTACAAACACAGTGCAAGTATCATCGTTTTGAAACCTCTGCCACTCTGTAGTCTGGTCTTTAACTCCACCTCTAATATGTGCAAAGTTAATTTTTTTCTTTTTAAGCAGTTCTTCTATAGCATCAAGTTCTGCGATGAATCGAGCAATAATCACTATTTTTTTATTTTCATTTTGTGTTAAATCTATAATGTCATTTAACGCATCAAGCTTTGCGGTACTAATTGACTTTGTGGTGGTGTGTTCCGGATTTTCTTTATTTTCAAGAGTTACAAAGCCACCTGCCGCTTGAGATAGCCTTAGCATTTTAGTTAAGATGTTAGTAGCATTAACCTCCATGTCTCCAAGTTCTAAATAGCAGTCTTTTTCAATTGTTTTGTATTTTTTATATGCATCATCTTCAAGTTCTATATACCGCTCTTCTTCGATGATTTCTGGGAGATCTAAGCATTCAGCCTTTGTCACCCTAAATGCTATGGAGTGCATTTTTTCTAAAAACTGTGGTTTTAAGTATTCTTTAAAAATTGGTATATGGTTTTGATATCCACCCATTTCTAAGTACCGATTTCTAAATGCAAAAAAGTTAGTTCCAAAGACCTGTGGGTCTACAAATCTATATTGTGAATAAATATCAATCTCTTTATTTGTTATAATTGTTCCAGTTAAAAGCATTTTGTATTTAGCAAGATCTCCAAGTTTATGCATTCCTTGGGATTGTTTGCTGCGATTTTCTTTAAGCTTATGCCCCTCATCAGCAATAATTAAATCAGGGTTAAAAGTTATGAGTTCAGTAAGCATTCGCCACGATGTTTCATAGTTCACAATTACAACTTGCAAATAATCATTTTGTCTTGTTTCATATGATATTAAGAATTGATCGAGTTCTTTTTTCTTTTTGACTGGCGATGAACCTTTGATGATATGTGTTTTAAATTCATAATTTGCAAACTTCTTAAATTCATCTTCCCAAACACCAGTAATTGACAGTGGGCATACAATTAAAACTTTATCGATTAGTTTTTTATTAAACAAGTACCCTGCGACAATGATTGATGCTAAAGTTTTGCCACACCCCATTTCCATAAGGAATGCACAACCATTATAGTGAATGTTTCCATCAAGTGGTTTACCAGTAAATATGTCAATTGCAAAGACTGCCGCTTTTATTTGGTGGTCATATGGTTTTACTTTTATTAATTCACTAATCATTACACTGTTGCCACCGCTATTGTTTTTTTACTTGGATCGTATTTCTCAATTAAAGTCTTCTTTGTTGTTTCATACTCTGAATCAGTTAATAACTTAATACTATAAAGTTCGTTGATTTTTTTCATTGTTTCAGTGAATTGTGCATCTTGCTTTTCCATTGTTTCCTCCTAAGTGCCTCTTGAAATAAAAAACTCAACATAGACACTTTTAGTTTTAGTGTTACGTTGAGCTTCGCCTGCAATTAAGAGAGATGCGCCAGACAATAACTTTTATTTATTTGTTTATAAAAATTGCCAGTTGCTGTTTGCAATGAGGGCATTTTTGAATCAAGTCCGGATTGCTGTCATTTTTATAATTTTCAATTTTAATTTTTAAGTCCTGTTTTGTGTCGAGTATTCTCTTGTTGCAAATTGGACATCTTACTTGTTTCATTTCTTCTTTCCTCTATTATTTTCTTTAGTTCATTTGCTTGGCATTCAGGTAATATTGCCATTGCTTTACCGAACTCCACGATTTCAAATTTCATTATTATCTCCTAAACATTCTGATTTTATTACATAGGCATTTACAAGTTTATGCATACATTCAATTGGTGTTAATGCTGCAGTGTAACCACGGTGATAATAGCAATAATAATTGTTATCATCTCTCTTACTTTTTACTTTACCAATTTCATAGCTGTCACCATTGACATAAATAAACAACTCATTTTCTTCAAATTCCATTATTCTAACTCCTCGAACATTTGTTTTGCATAAGGATCTTTTTCATGCACTTTATTAAACTTATCACTTAAATTGTTATTTAAAATGAATTTTTTTAATCTCGCATACATTGATTTATAATCATCATTTTTTGCGGACTTTCTTGTAAATCCATATTTATCAATTGAATGCTCTATTAGTTTTTCAAAAACATATGGGTTTATCCAGTTGGCAACGAGTAGTGCTTGTATTTTTTCAAGATGTAGTATTAAGTCTGATAATTTATCTAAATTAAATTGTTTATCAAATTTTTCGCACTCTTCTTCTAAGGTTTTATTGCAGTTTGTGGACTTTTTAATTGCATCTTTTATGTTGTCACTATAATTCATTATCCCATAGTACCCTAAGATAAATTGATTTAATGATTGAAAGAAATCAAGTGCTACATCATCGTAACTTCTACCCCATTCAATTAATCTTTTTATGTTTATTTCATCTGGCATACTTGCTCCTTAATTTTTGCAATAAAAAATCCAAGTCGCATAAATGCTACTTGGATTTAGTTATTTGTTTATTTTGTATTAAAATTAATACATTATCTTGTTGTGTCGCCCCCCCCCCCTACTACAATATGTAGTGGTTGCAAACCATCAAAACTTACAATGTTTGCGAGGTTTAAGCTGTTAAATTTTGAAAACATGCCCTTCATGTGAAACAAAGTTTACCAAATCAGAGCATCTTTTTCAATAGAGTTATTTACAAAATACTAACAAGATATTAGTTGATTGTGGTCTATAAACATTTATACCACGCTATCTTGTGCATCAAGTTTAACCAGTTAATTAAAGCTTCTAAGTAGGTTCGCCATTTTTCCATCATCATAATAAGTCTTATTACCAACAACTACAGAGTTAACTCTATAATCTTTAATGCCATCAATAATTGTAAATACAACATACACATCTTGCTTTTCAATTAACCCATCTACACCCACCTTAATAGAACCTAAAATTGTACCGCTGTTTGTTTTGTCATAATCAATGAAACTATAATCACTAAAATTCCAAGAGGGCCATTTGACACCATTGATGTATTTATCGACCGCATACTTCATTATAGTTTGATAGGTTGCCTTATGTTCAGTGTCATTGTAGTAGTGCGACCAGTCCATTTCTTGATTTGCATTTGTTTGGGTTGTGACTGTATTAAACGATTTTATAAAACTATTAAATACGAGCAAGATTATAATTGCTAAAACTGCAATAAGACCACTAAATGTGTCAGTTGTCTTTATCCAAGCATCATCATCGTTTATTAAAAGTACTTTTTTGTGAGCGATATAAACAATGAAAATAAGTATTAAGTAAACTATCACAAAACCGACAACCCATTTAATCATAAAAACCCCCATTTTATCGCATATTTTTTGTATCTTTATTGACATAAAACAACCCCTTATATAATATATTTTATCATATTTAAGTCATCTTTGGTAGTAATCTTAAAGTTTAATTTGCTACTATCGAGTATATAGGTTTTATTATTTGAAAATAATTCAATTATTTGCAAATCATCAGTAATTTTTACTGATTTTTTTGAATTTAAAAACTTTTGATAACAATCAAATAACAATCTAAAATTAAATCCTTGGGGGGTAGAAATCAAGTAAAAACTATCTCTATCTACACTTTTTAACACAAGTTTTATATTACTGTCAATATTTTTTATAAGTTTTATACTATCAGACAGTTTATATGCTAATGTAATTGCATTATATTTATTTAAGTAAAGTAACAATTTCTTAATATCTTTAATGTCAACATTTGGTCTTGCAGAATCATGAATAAGTACTTTATCTTTAGTTGAAACATTACAATATTCATTTAAATAACTTAGTGCATTGTATACTGAATTATATCTTTCTTTTCCGCCAAATACAAAAGCCAATCTCCCAGTCTCAATTTCTTTATTATAATTTTTTAAAATCTCATTAAATATTCTCACATTTGATTTATTGTTATTAATAACTACTATAAGTTTTTTAATATTTTTAATAGTTAAAAATTTATCAATTGAATAAAACAATACAGGTTTATTCCGTATTTTGACGAACTGTTTTTTTTCTTTAGTTTTCATACGGCTGCCTTGACCTGCAGCTAATATAATACCATATGTCATATATACCTATTTATCAGTAAATTCAAGATTTGCATCAGCATTTAAATCCAATTTACTTCTTTTTCCATTTATAAATTCATAATATCCTGCACTTGCTATCATAGCTGCATTGTCTGTGCAGTATATATTCTCTGGATAAAAAAACTTTATATTATTTTTATCACATTCATTTTTTAAAGCAGTTTTAATCGCACTATTTGCACTAACTCCACCACAAATAGCAACTTTATTTATTTTAAGTTCTTTTGATAATGATATAGTTCTATTTACTAATGAATCAATTATTGAGTTTTGAAATTCAAGGGAAATATCAGAAATAGTTTGATTGTCAATTGATTCATTATTTTTTTGTTTAATATTGTGAATAACATTAATTACATGTGACTTAAGACCTGAATATGTAAAATCATAAATAGAACCCCTAACCTCTCCTCTGGGGAATGAAAATTTATTTTGAGTTCCGTTTAGTGCTGCCTTTTCAAGTTTTGGTCCACCTGGGTATTCAAATCCTAATACTCGTGCAATTTTATCATAGGCTTCTCCGCATGCATCATCATGAGTTTTGCCATAAATTTTAAAACTATTATAACTCTCTACTTTAACTAAATTAGTGTGTCCACCAGATACAATTAATGAAATAAAAGGTGGTTCTAAATCACTATTTGATATATAATTTGATGCAATGTGACCTTCTATGTGATTTATGCCAATAAATGGAATTTTTGATGAAATAGATAATCCTTTTGCAAATGACAATCCAACCAAAAGTGAGCCAACTAATCCTGGGCCATATGTTACAGCAATTGCACTTATATCTTCTATACTAAGTTTAGCCTGTTTTAATGATTCTTTATATATAATATCTATATTTTCTATATGCTTTCTTGAAGCGATCTCAGGTACTACTCCACCATATAGTTTATGAATATCAATTTGAGAACTAATAACATTTGATAAAACATCTCTACCGTTTTTTACAACAGAAACACTAGTCTCATCACAACTAGACTCAATGCCAAGTATATAAATATCATCTTTAATCTTCAAAATTTATTACCTTCTTCTCACCATCTTTACAAATTTTAATATTTTCAAATTTTTCTTTTAAACTTTTTTCGTATATTTTTGGTCTCACTTCAGATGGTGAATAATGAGTTAACCACATTTCTTTCGGATTGGTTTTTATAGCAATTTCGCATGCCTCATCCATAGTCATATGTAAATATTTTTTAGCATTATTTTCTTTTGAATCATCACCATACATTCCTTCACAAATAAATAAATCTGAATTGTTAGCAAATTTATATATATTTTCGCAAGGTCTTGTATCTGTCAGATAAGTAATTTTTAGACCTTTTCTATCATCTCCCATAACCATATCGGGAGTATATGTCAATCCATTATCCTTGTCTACGCAAGTTTCACCATGTTGAAGTTTATTCCAAAATCTTAGTGGAACATTATTGCTTTTTGCCTTATCTACAAGAAATTGAGGCAGTCTATCATTGAAAATATTATATCCTATACAATTTAATTTGTGCTTTAATTTAAAATATTGAATTTTATATGGCATCAAATCGAAGATCCCATCATTATCATCAAGTTCAATGAATTTAATATCAAAAGGTAATTCATTTGCTATAACTCTTAAACAATTAACTACTTTTTCAACACCTTTTGGACCAGCAATAGTTACAGGCTCAACTCTATCACTGTTTTTCATTTCAAGTAACAAACCAGGGAGTCCTGAAATGTGATCTGCATGAAAGTGTGTAAATAAAATATAATCAATGGGCTTTGTAGTTAATTCAGCTTTTTTAATAGCAAGTTGAGTTGCTTCTCCGCAATCAATTAGTAGGCTAGAACCATCACATCTAACCATTAAACTTGTTAAATATCTATTTAAAAGTGGCATCATACCGCCTGTGCCAAGTAAGCAAATATCAAGCACTATATTCTCCTTTCAAATATCAAAGCATCGTCACTTGGATTTTTATAATAATTATTTCTTTCACTAATTCTATTAAATCCATTTTTAAGATAAAATTCTATTGCTGAATTATTTTTTGATCTAACTTCGACCATTAATTTTTTTGAATTATATCTTTTTGCTATATCTACTACTTTATCCAAGAG
>JAFXWR010000018.1 GCA_017542725.1 Lachnospiraceae bacterium
CTTAGTAGGATCTGATACTGGGTGTCCACCACTATTGCCCCAAACTGAAAGTTTAATTTCTTTATTCCATTTAGCATATACTACACTTCTTGTAGCATCATAGAGTTTATAATCATCTGCATCGCTTGCAAAATTATATCTTATATATTTATTTGGTGTGTCTTTATCTACTACATACCAACCTAAGAACTCACGACCAGCTGCGCTTACAGGGTCAGCAGGTTCATCTACATAAGTTCCATCTGCGATATATTGCTCAGTTACTACATCGGCTGGATTTGATATATCTTCACCATTCAAGTCAAATTGTATAGTAGTAAATACATCCATTGCATTGTTACGTGAAACTTTAAGTGAGTTGCCATCTCTATAGATCACATAGTTAGTATTTCTACCACTATCTATCATAGTAAATATTCTTTCTGTTGCGTGGTCATGTGCTGCTGGAACCCAAGAATTATATGCTATGAGTGAGCCATTTGTTATAGCTGTTGGTCTGTAGAATGCTATCTCTGAAGTAGATGAGATAGGCATAGTAGTGCTAAACTTGATGACATCATCCTTATCTGTCAAATCATCAAAGTGTGGTATGTAAATATCACCTGAAGCATTTGTACTTAAATTAAATCTATTGTTCTTAATTGTTATGTTACCTGCAAACTCATATGATGGTACTGTCGCATTAGCTGAATTCATATCTATAGAGTAGAGAGCGAACATAACTTTGTTATTTGTTATAGTAACATTTGTGAACTTATCAGTTGCATCATTTGCCTTTCTTCTCATGATAAGTTGTCCAAAGCTCTTATTTGTCAATGTATTATTATTGAATGTAGATCCAGTAGCTATGAGAACTGCTTTCTTTCTAAATGCCTCTTGCTTAATCAAGTTAAGAACTGCACCCATGTTATCCATATGAGTATTCTTGATTATCAAATTAGTCTCATAAGCATCTATGATAGAACCGTAGTATGGGTTATATGTTGTATCAAATGTTACATTATCAAGTTCAATGCTACCTATCACATCAGTGTCGCTATTTGCATGAACAGACTTGATGATTGATGAGTAATCTCCACCAAGTACAGGGCTCTGTGGAGCTTTTTCCTGCTTACCAGCTGCACCAACTTTAAATTCTGTATCTTTGATTACGAGTTTTTGGTCAAATGTTGATAATGATTGCTCTGTCATGATTACTGAATAGATGTAAGAGTTTTCAGTAAATTCACAATCATTTATTATTCCGTCATTTGCATTTGATGGTGTAGTCAAATAGATAAGTGGGAAATCTTCTCTTGGGAAGAGAGATGATCCTGCTTGTTTAGCACTATTTTCAGCGAAAATAGTATCAACAAAGTTAATCTGATTTGATCTTGCCATCAATGTAAGTCTTTCATTGTATTCAAATACTGAAGACTGTAAATCTAATGTAGTTCCAGTAGTGTCTTCACTTTCTGATGTATTTACAAATACATCATTCATCACGAAGTTACGAACATGAACATTATTGAAGCTTACTTTCTTTCCTACAACAAATGGATGTTCCTTTGGTGCAGTTTCTACATAGGAAATCATATTTTGTGCTTTAGTTTCTGAATAACCCACAAAGGCAAACTCAGATTTGAAAGTATTATCAACAAATCCTTGTATATCAGAATAAACATTAAATTCGTGATTATTCATATATAATGTAGTCTTACCTGTTCTTCCAAATGGTGCAAGAGCTTCTGCATCTGTTCTTGTAGCCACTACATCGTCGTGTAATATGAACTCTACATCATTTGCAGGATTTGCATCATTCTTCCAGAATAATTGGTCGTAATTCTCTACATCAATCTTACCACCTGAAGCATCATCAGCCCAGATTGCACGGACAATAATCTCTGTCTGAGGTGATGGCAAGTAAGCCTGACTATTGTCAAAGTTAAAGTTATTTATAGCATAAGTCTTTGAGTCACTTGCAAATACAGTTGTTACCCAACCTTTGAAAGTATATCCAGGTCTTGAAGGTTCAGCACCAGGATTCATGATAGGGTCAAGTTCTGCACCTGAATCAAATGGTATAGTTTGAGGTATTATTGCTAACATCTCATCTCTTGTCTTAATTTCTACGTCAGCTCCACGCTTATATGGTATTGTCGCATCAGAACCTATATCGAAACGAACAGAACCCTGTTTATTTCCTATATGTATAGTTCTATATGCCTTAGTTCCTGAACGATAAACTACATAATCATCAGAATACCAAATATCTTTCTTAAATATATCAATAAGTGGTACTGTTTCATTTTGTGTGTAACCTTCTACGACTACATCATCAGCAAGTTCAGTAGTAGCATAAATCTTGCTATTCTCTGAATTGTAAACAAATCCAGGTTCTATCTTACGAACTAATTTTGCTGTATTCATTTTTAAATTTGCAACTCCGCCATTGAAGAGATAGAGTCCTTTTATATTGTAAGTTCCACTTCCTATCTTTATAGATCCATCTAATCTCAAATCTGAATATGGTCCTACAGCGATGATTGAGTCACCACCACTACCACTAACATCCGTAGCTACAACATTCTTAAGGCTTATACCATCTTCATGAGTAGATACACCATCTTCATTTGATAAACCTCTAGAATAGATATTTACACCTTGTCCCAATTCGCTTGTAAGTGTGTTTTCTGTGAATAGTAATCTATGATCGCTACGTTCAGCTGATACCTGTACTATAGACTTATCAAGATAAATTACTCCACCGTAATTCTTAGCAATATTCTCTTTTAAAACCAATGCATTATGTGCTGAGCTGTCAATATTAACTTTTGTATCTTTTGCATAGATAAATCCACCATTTGAATTTACTGCAGTATTTCCCTTTATATAGCCATTATTAGATCCTTCTATTTCTTTTTCCTCATTATATATAATATTGATCTCATTCTTGTCTGTCTCTTTAATTGAATCACTACTATAGAATGCTATAGCACCACCACCATAAGTATTTCCAGCTGCAGTGTTATTTTCGATAACTGAATTATATATGTTGAGAGTAAGTTTATCTCCAGCAGTAGTGTTTGCATAGTATATAGCACCACCATTACTATTTGCACTGACTGCTTCGTTTCCTCTCAATAATACATCATGCAAATGTATAGTAGATGCACTGCTTAAGTTAGCTATGTTGAATGCTGCACCGCTACCATTGGTTTTATTTTCTTCAAAATAAGTATTTGAGAATGAAGCATATGTTACATAATTTCTAAAGTAAAGTGCTGCACCAGAAAGTGGTGAAACATTTTCGTTATTGCTAAATCTACTATTGTCTACTTCAATTGAACGCATCTTATCAAAATAGATAAGTCCGTTACCACCAGTCATTCTTGTTTCGCTAACTTCTACATTGTCCATCTTCACAGTACCACCAGTAAAGCTCATGAGTCCTGCTGTACCTGTATAGTGGCTTGTATCGAAGTTATATGAATATTCATCTCTAAAGAGCGAATCACCTTTTATGACAACATCTGAATCTTCAAAGTTATATATTGCTCTATTGATTACTTCTGTCTTTCCTACTTTTACCATATCAAGTGTAACATCTGCAGATTTTGCATTTATAATAGAACCTGCATAGCTTCCACCATACTTGATATTATTTACTGCTACATTCTTAACCAATATCTTTGGATCATCAGCATCGTCTGATACTTCCTCTACACTTATAAGTGGAAGTGGAGAACGAACAGAACCAGCAAATTGAACACCACCAACGTCCTCACAGTTTTGAAGGTTGATACCTGACTGTGTTGCAGCGCTTGTGATATTAATTAAGTTATATCTATAATCTCTAGTAAGTGTATGACCATTTAAACATATAGAGTAACCTACATGTGGGTTTGTAATTGCTCTTGAAAGTGATATATCTTCAGAAAGTAAGAAGTTACCATCCTTGATTATATCAAATACTGATTCTCTAAATGCAACTACCCAAGTCTCGTCATCAGGAGTTCCGTGAGTGCAAGTTGTGCTACCTTTTGCACATCCACAAGACTTGTGTGGGTGATTCTTAGTTGTCCAGTAAGCATCAAGAGAAATTGTCTCATCTACATTGATCTTAGTCTTACCATATGTAAGTTTTTCATATACGCCATCTGAGTTTCTTATAATCCATCCACCAAATGTGTAATCTCTATATTGTGGTTGTTTTGCATACAAATCAGCGAAGTCCGCATCAGATGGAGTAGTAAAGTTATCCATGTATACATTCTTAGCGCCCTTCTTTGTAAGCATCTTATTGATAGTACTTATAGTAGAAGTCATGAAACCTCTTATCTCTATGATATCAGTCTTTCTACCAATATATACTGTATAAGGTCTTTGGTCAGTCTTATATATTACGAATTGAGTAACTGATCTATCTGTCTTTAAGTGATCTTCAAGGAAGAGACCTGGAGCATCAAAGTTAGCAATAGTGTTGCCTTCCCACTCACAGATTGGTCTATCTGTATCTGTAGCGAAGTAAAGAAGTGATCTTACACCATCAAGTTTCTTTCCTTTTATTATATTAGTTTGAATTCTATCACTTAAGTAAATATTTGCTTCTCTAGATCTATCACTCCACATATTTTCTGATACAGTTGCGATACCAGCAAACTGTACATTGATAGCACAAGCTTTAGCAGCATAGATAGTGTATGATGATCCAGTTAAATTGTTTTTAATTAATGTGTTATCTGTAAATTGAACATAACCATTGTTTGTAGTTGTAGCAGAGTTATTGATAGACATAACTGGTCCACCAACGTTTTGAGTCATGATTGTAGTGCCCTTAAATAATACAAGATTCATCTGAGTTGTAGGCTCTACTAACTCTGGTATAGGTTGATTGGTATAAAGTTTATCAACATATATTACTGATGTAGCACCCTTATTACCTACTGCATATAAATCTTCGAAAGTCAAATTAGTTGCATAAGCCTCATTTGGCATCTTTACATAGTAAGTACCTTTTGATGAATATGTTCCACCAGATGGTGCTTCAAGTCCATTTTCACTAAATGTAGCGCGAGTTACATTTACATTACCTTGTCTTCTTGCAGTTGCTGTAAACTCTTGATAGATAGCTGAACCTACATTTGCTTTATTTTGGAAGAAGAAGTTATCTACTATATTTGTGTCAGGCACATCTTTAAGATAAATTGCTCCACCATTATCACCTATACAATTTACAAATATATTATTTTCGATAGCTATAGGGTTCTCTGTATGATCTTTAAGAGTCTTAGTGCACTCACCTATATAAATTGCTCCACCTTTAACTGCCTTTATGTAACTAATATCTGATTCTTTAACACCGCAGTTCATAAAGAAGTTATCAGCAATTACAAGTTTTCCATAATTTTCTGCAGCATAAATTGCTCCACCCATATAGCCCTGAGTATTGCTTTGTAACTTAGGGTTCAAGTTAGAGAATGTGCTGTTTGTTATAGTTACATTACCTTGATATTGAGTTCCGCCTTGGCTCAAAGCAACCGCACCACGACCAGCTACTTCAAGATTAGTGAACTCAGTACTATCTATAGTAAGTGTTGATGTCTCTTTAGTATGGTAAGAAACTATAATTCCGCTATATTGTTTATTGACTGATATATCATCAAACTTAACATTTCTAAATTCTTGTGTCACAGCACTATCTGCATCAGCATCGCTAAGTCTTATAATTCCTTGACCTGCTACGTGCTCCATAACTTTTGGATTGATAGTCAAGTTCTGTGCGATATTTGTAAATGATACAGTAGAGATATATGCAGTACATGGTATATCAAGCAATGAAGAAGCGAGTATACTATTTTCGTTTTGACCGAAGTTCTTGAAGTCTACATAAGCCATATTGAACTTATCATTTGCTCCAAGGTTGATGAATGTATTGCTCTTTGCAGTTGGCATATACAACTCATCAACAACTATATGTCCTTCTTCATTTCCATAAATATTTACATTTGAAACATTGCCTGTCATTCCTGCTTTATATGCAACAGTCAATACACTTGATGCAGAGTAGTGGTTGTGTCCATCCTCTTCACTTCTAGTGTAGTGAATCTTTGTCTCAACTGGTTGACAGTTACATATATAACAATCCGGTCCAAAGAATGCAGCTAAGTCTCTATCATCGTTAATATAGATATTATGTCCATTTAAGCAAAGTTTTAAGTTAGCAATTGGATTAGAAGTATCATTGATTACACCATTTACTGCTCTATTCCATATTTTGCTATCTATAATCAAGTCTTTTGTCAATACATACATATACTCTGGATGTTGACGAACATACATAAGTTGTGAAAGTGTAGAAACTTCTATAGAAAGATTATCACCAACTTTGTCAGCTGGATTTTCTGCCCACTTTCTACCAACTTTTCCTAAGTTATCTGTACCATCATCACCAAAGTAATATTTATCCTCATCATGAGTTGAACCATCTGGGTGATTACATGGAACTCCAATTGGCGTACCACAAATCTTATGTCTATGATTGGTCATAGCATTTATTGCATAAAGAGTTTGGATATTATATGTATCTAAATCTCCAGGAATATTTATTTCTTTATTTCCAGGTAATATACGTGCAGTATTATCACCTTTAGTTACTTGATATCGATCGAAATTCCATACATCAAATCTCTCATCATTGCCAGCACCTGAGTAACCAACTATATCTATAAGTCTTATAGATGAATCTGTACTAAACTTCATAGTCTCTATTTCATCAGAAAGCGGACTTTGAACTTTAGAACCTGCTGAGAAGTATTGTGTCTCAAGTTGTGATTCAAATCTGTGATTACCTTCATCGTCCAAGTCGTATAATTCAAATTTCATTGCTATCAAATTATTCGGATTTTCAAGATAAATTTGTCCGAAATCAGGAGTGTAACTTGGTTCATTATTTGCCTTATTTGACTTAGTGTAGATTACACGACCATCAAGTGGGTCATCAGCCAAATCGTTCTTAAAGATATTTTGAACAACGGCACCACTCTCTATACCTTCTACCCATTCATCTGACCAGAGACCGTGGTTGCTCCACTTGTCATAGTCTCCTGCTGTCCTTCTTGCTTCCACTTCTTCTTCCCAAGTGTTTTGAGAGTTACCAAATACTTGATATGTAAGTTGATTTCCTTTGAGAGGAGTTAAGTATATCTCAGCGTTCTTGTGAAGCTTACTTACAGTTGATAATTCAAACTTATAGTTTCTATTTTCAGCACCTTCCTCAAGACCTAAGTTGTATATCATATCGCCTTGTTTGTTGTCCTTGATCATGATGTTACCACCAAGAACGATTGATCTCTCTTCTGATTTTCTATATGTAGAAAGTGGACGAGCAGTATAAACTTCATATGCTTTATTTCCTACATATTGAATCTCGTTATCTATATAATTATATTTTGCATCTGAAGTGAACTTCTCTTCAAGGTTATTATTTACGATCTTACCACCATAGAATTGGAATTTAGCCTTAAATGTAGAGAAGTGTCCAAATACATATTGTCCTCTATTATCTTCGAATGTTATTTCTTCTTCTTTTGTATTCAAATCGTGGTTGCTTGTCTGTCTCGTAAGTATAGTAGAACCAGCTATACTATAAAGAGTATTTACATTCTTTGCTACATAGGCACCTGTGTCAAACTTAACTTGTGATGCGTAAGTATAGATAGCACCACCTGCATTAAATGCTTCACTTGCAGTTGTTTTCATAAGTTTAGTCCAGTTTGATTTATCACTCTTTGCATATAATGTATGTCTTGCTTCATTGTTGATATCAAGGTACACGTGACCATCAGTTTTTATCTGCCCTTTGTCAGCAACATCCTCAGCAGTGCCAGTACCAAAGTAAGAAAAATTATAATTTTCTTTTGGTACAGTATAGTTTTCATAAGGAGTCTTATCATCCTCTGTTAAGAATCCGTTGTCAACTACATCAGTTTTATAAATATAGAGTTCTGATTCTTCCTCTTTATATTTCTTGTCAGGGTCAGTAAATGTAAATATAGCACCACCTTGCTCTGCATGGTTCTTAGTTACATTTACATATGATAAACTTGCTCTTGTATTTTCAATCATCATAAAGCCACCAGATCTACCAGCTAAGTTGCCACTCAACTCTGATCTAGTTGCTTCTGTTCCATAAATTCTAATTATACCTTTTTCTGTATTTGCGTAGAGAGCTCCACCAGTATATGAAGAAATATTATCTACTAAATCGCAGTTATCAAATATAACTTCTGTATCTTGCGAACTCATAAGTGCAAGGGCTCCACCTTTACCCATGTTAGTCAACTCACCACCTATAGCACCTTTACTTAAATCATATGCTGCTACAGTTTGACGAGAGAACATAGCGTCTATACTTTCAGTACTTCCTCTCTTTACATATACGCCTTTTCCGCTATCTCCGAAAAGATATGGCTCTACAAATCCTCTTGCTGCTGATGCTCTTGTCTCATCATAATAAGTCCATGCGTCATCAAGTTGAGTCCATTGATACTCTGTTGAACTACCTGATTTAAGTGCACACTTGTATGTTGCGTCTTCATCTTTTACATACCAATATTGATTGTTATATGTATTTGAAGCGAATGGCAAGTCAATAAATGTCTCAACCTCTTGAGTAAATGCTGTTAAAGATTCATGAAATGTCTTTCTAATTGTTCCTTGCTTATATCCATAGAACCAGTTGGTATAGTAGTCAACAAGTCCCATAGTAGTTACCCATCTCTTTCCTGAAAGTAGATAGTTATCTTTAAAATCAACTCTTGTAAACTTAATTAGTTCTGAATCTGAAGCATATACCGCTCCACCAAAAGTTCTTCCATAGTTATTCTTAAATACAACTGTTGGAGTTGCTTTTGAACCTTCATTTATAAACTCTATATTTCTTTCACCATTGATAGCTACAGCTCCGCCCTTAGTCATAGAACTGTTGTCTTTAAATA
>JAFXWR010000220.1 GCA_017542725.1 Lachnospiraceae bacterium
CTAAGCCCTTGTCATGATACTTCTTATACATCTCTTCAATAGGTGCGTATTGTGGAGTAAAACCACATCCTGTTGCAGTATTAACCACCATTATAACCTTGCCCTTTAAATCCTTTAAGTCTAAATCTTCTCCATTACTCTTTTTTACTTTGTAATCATAAATCATAATATGTCTCCTTTCTTTTACACATAATTACAAACACCTATTCATTATAACATTATTATATTACGTTATTCAAGACCTAAGAATTTATATCCTGCTTCTTCTACGATTGCCTTTGCTTCATCAGCTGTCAAATCTTCTTTTAAGTTTAACTCAACCATTTTTTTCTCGTGAGATGCTATAGCACTCTCAACTTTTGCATTTTTTTCAAATGCCTCTTTTACTCTGCCCTCGCAGTGTGGGCACATCATGCCTTCTACTTTAACAATTTTTTTCATAATATTTTCTCCTTTCACTCCTTCATTTTTATTTATATTTAATTTGATTGGTTCATGGTGTGATTTAACATCTTTGTGCATATTAAATAAATTAAGTCTAAGTGCATTCATGCAAACTGTAAAACTTGATAAGCTCATCGCTGCAGCACCTATCATCAGATTCATTTTATATGCAAATGCTCCTGCAGCAAGTGGTATGCAAATCACATTATAGAAAAATGCCCAGAATAAATTTTCATGTATATTTCTTACGGTTGCACGGCTAAGTCTTACAGCCGCTGATACATCGGTAAGTTTGCTATTCATAAGAACTACATCAGCACTATCAATTGCTACATCGGTTCCAGCACCAATTGCTATACCTATGTCGGCGCGAACAAGTGCCGGTGCATCATTTATACCATCTCCTACCATGGCAACTTTTCCTTGACTTTTAAGTTTTTTAATAACATCTTCTTTTCCATCCGGCAAAACTCCAGCAACAACATTTTTTACACCGGCAACTTTCGCTATAGCATCTGCCGTCTTTTGATTATCGCCAGTAAGCATAACTGTTGCTATTCCAAGATTTTCCAATTCTTTTATTGCTTTTGCTGAATCATCTTTTACTACATCTGCAACTGCTATTATACCAAGTAGCTTTCCGTCCATCTCAAAGAAAAGAGGTGTCTTTCCTTCATTTGCAAATGATTCTGCTTTAGCAATAATACTTTCATCAAGTTTTATTAAAGTTTTAATATATGACATACTTCCTGCATTTGCTACTTTAGTTCCTATTTTACCAGTAAGACCATTGCCAGGCAATATCTTAAACTCTCTTGCTTCATCATATGCTTTATAAAAAAACAGTTTACCAGCATCTTGATCTCCCTCTACATAACGAACTATTGCTTTCGCAAGTGGATGCTCAGAATTTTTCTCAAGTGCATATGCAATTCGTATCAACTCACTATCATATGCATTAGGCTCTTTTGAATCTACAGGATATACATCAGTGACTTTTGGTTCACCTTTTGTTATAGTCCCAGTCTTATCAAGTGCTATTATTTGCATCTTGCCAAGATTTTCAAGTGACTCACTTGTTTTAAAAAGTATTCCATTTTTTGCACCCATTCCATTTCCAACCATTATTGCTACAGGGGTTGCGAGTCCTAAAGCACAAGGGCAAGATATAACGAGCACAGATATACCACGAGCTAGAGCAAAACTTAAATCTTGTTTTCCAAACACTAACCACAAAACTGTAACTACAAATGCAATAGCGATAACGGCTGGTACAAATACACCTGATACTTTATCTGCTATTCTTGCTATTGGTGCTTTAGTCGCAGCCGCATCAGAAACCATATTTATAATTTTACTAAGAGTTGTATCTTCACCAACTCTCTCCGCCTTACATATAAGTACTCCTGATTCATTTGTTGTAGCTGCAGAAACTTTGTCATCTACATTTTTATCTATAGGAATTGATTCGCCTGTTAATGCAGATTCATTTACAGCCGAAACTCCGTCTATTACTACTCCATCTACTGGTATATTTTCACCTGGTAAAACTTTAAATACATCGCCTTTTTTTACTTCTTCTATAGGAACAACTTTATCTACGCCATCTACTACAAGTCTTGCTGTCTTTGGTGCAAGTTTCATAAGTGATTTAAGTGCATCTGTAGTCCTGCCTTTTGACATTGCTTCAAGTGTCTTACCAATAGTTATAAGGCAAGGTATCATCGCAGCGGATTCAAAATATAATTCATTGTGATATAATGGCATCAAATCCATGTTGCTTACACCTTTTGTAATCATGCCACACATATTATAAAGTACTGCCAAGCTCCACAAAAACGATACAGATGATCCGAGTGCCACAAGTGTATCCATATTTGGAGCAAGATGAATTAGTGACTTAAACCCGCTTGTAAAAAATTTTTGATTTATAAGCATAACTATAATTGCAAGCAACATCTGAGTAATTGCAAGCGCTATATGGTTATGTTCAAAATATTTTGGAAGTGGCAAATTAAGCATGTTGTGACCCATTGTTATGTACATAAGGACTAACAAAAAGAATGCAGACCACTTAAGTCTCTTAACTAATTTTGGAGTCTCTTTATCTTTAAGCGCATCTTCATCAAAAGAACTTTTACTTTTTTCATTTTTTTCTGCACCTTTAAGCTTTGCTGAGTATCCTGCATCAACAACTGCTTTTATTATATCGTTATCACTTGCTGTACCTTCTACACCCATAGAATTTGTGAGAAGTGATACGCTACAAGATTTAACTCCGCTAACTTTGCTAACTGCTTTTTCAACTCTCGCTTGGCAAGCGGCGCAGCTCATTCCTTCTACTAAAAATTGTTTCATCTATATCTCCTCCGTTTCTTATTTCATCAACTTATTTATCATCTGAACAAATTCTTCTACTGCTCTTTCATCACCATTTTCTATATCTGCCTTAACACAGTTTCTTATGTGACATGAAAGCAATTCTTTATTAAAGCTATTTAATGCATTGTTGATAGCAAGAACTTGTATAATAATCTTTGGGCAATATGCATCATTTTCTATCATTTTTATAATGCCTCTTACTTGTCCTTCAATTTTTTTAAGCCTAGAAGTCAACTTTTTTTGTTCATCTTCTGTTCTTTTTTTATGTTTGTGGATAAAATTATTCTTGTTTGCCATCTCATCACCTCCACATACATTATACCCCCATAGGGTATATTTGTCAAGTTTTTCTTTTTACTAAAAAAGTGGCCTTTTTGACCACTTTTAAAGCAATTGTATCTGCTGTCAAGCTTTTTTAATTTACTCTACTTCATATATATCATTCTTTTCTTTTACATATCCTTCCGCATATTCAAGATGATCTTTATAATGGCTACTATATGATTCTAACAGTTTTTGTTTTGTTTCCTCATCATAGCCACTTGCAGGGTCATTAATTTTAACGAGCGCATTTACACAGTCAAAATATCCTGTAGATACATTGTAATTAGCTATCGCTTCAGCAACCATGCCACTTGTATCCAGACCAAAATCTATCCTTGCTATATGTGCATCATTATTTCCAAATATTACCAATGTAATATCTTTGTTGACAGTTGAAGAAGGATCTATAACTGCTCTGTTGTAAGTTACGAAATTTCCAAATATATCATATGCTTTTAAATACATAGCATAGCTTTTTGATTTTTTATTAACTTTACCAACATTTAGTTTAAATCTATATTTTGGTTTTCCACTTAATTCAACTGTTTCAAATACTGCCGTGTTCAAATCAAACTCACCTAGATTAGTTTTAAAATGTCTTTTACTTTTAAACACTATTCCATATATTGGATCTACTACTTCTAAAAACTCTGTCTGATTTTCTGCAGGAACTGTATTTGAAAAATATTCTGTATTGTCTGGGTTTACAACATAGTTCCCTTTTGTTTCTATTGCTCCAGGACCTGTCAATCTATCTTGATTTCTCTGCTGCGCCTCTCTTTTTTTACTTTCTTTTTTAAAACTCTCTTCTATTTCTTTGTTCTCTTTTGCCATCCATTCTTCCATTGAAATAGTAGCGTAATCAAGTGCTGTCATGTTGCTTGCGAAAGTTGCAACATTTACTAATGAAATTACAACTGCTACTGTAATAATTGCTTTCTTAATCATTTTTAAAACCCCTTTCTTTATCTTTACCAAAATGCCCTATAATTATATCATAAATTTCAATAAATTGCTTGTTTTAATATAATAATTGCAAATGGCAAAATCATACTTTATGTGCTATAATTAAAGTTTATTATAGGAGCAAATATGAAAAAAATACTAATTGTCGGCCTTGGTCTTATAGGTGGCTCTTATGCAAAAGGCCTAACAAAAAAAGGCTACGAGGTCTACGCCTACAATAGAAATAAAGACGCCATAGATTATGCCAAGAAAAATGGCATCATTATTGATGGCACAAATGAATATACAAAGAATTTTGTAGGGCAATTTGATAGAATCATTTTTTCTTTATATCCAAAAATTTTTAAGGAATATATTAAAAATTATGGTGACTATATAAAAAATGGTGCTATAATAAGTGATGTATCTGGTGTAAAAGAATCTATAGTTGATTATATACAGGGTATCTTAGGTGATAGAGTAGAGTTCATACCTGCGCACCCTATGGCTGGTAAAGAAGTTTATGGAGTTGAAAATGCAGATGAAAAAATATTTGAAAATGCGAATTATATTATAACTCCTACCAAAAAGAATACAGATAAAGGAATTGCATTTGCAACAAAAATCGGTGAAGATCTAAACTTTAGAAAAATCTCTCTGCTTACACCTAAAGAGCACGACGAGATGATTGCATTTTTATCTCAACTCACTCACTGCATAGCAGTAGCTCTTATGACTTGTAAAGACTCACAGGATTTGGTAAATTATACTGGAGATTCTTTTAGAGACTTGACAAGAATAGCAAATATAAATGAAAATATGTGGACGGAACTTTTTATGATGAATAAAAGTGCATTACTTAAAGAGATGGATTCATTTATAAATTGCATGACAATTCTTCGAAACTTTATAAATAATGGCGATGAAGAGAAAATTAAAAATATGATGCGGTTATCTACTGAAAGACGAAAATATTTTAATAAATAGGGCTCGCAATGCTCGCCCCTACAATAAGGAGATAAAATGAATATTACGTTTAATAGGCAACTTCCAACACCACAGGAAATAAAAAGTATGTATCCTGTTCCTGAGGAACTTGCTATAAAGAAAAAAGCAAATGATGAAGAGATAAGAAATATTTTTACTGGAGAATCTGATAAGTTTATATTAGTTATAGGTCCTTGCTCTGCTGATAGAGAAGATGCAGTCATTGACTATATAAAAAGACTTAGAACAGTTGCAGATGAGCCTATAGTTAAAGATGAACTCGTCATTATTCCTCGTATATATACAAATAAACCAAGGACTACTGGAGAAGGTTATAAGGGAATGCTTCATCAACCTGACCCATCACAAGCTCCTGATATGCTTAAAGGAATAATTGGTATAAGAAGACTTCATCTTACGGCACTTACTGAGACAGGTTTTTCTTGTGCAGATGAGATGCTCTATCCAGAAAACCATAGTTATCTCTCAGACCTTCTGTCATATGTAGCAGTAGGGGCTCGGTCTGTAGAAGACCAACAACATAGACTTACTGCATCAGGAATTGATATCCCTGTTGGTATGAAAAATCCTACGTCTGGTGATTTTTCAGTAATGCTAAATGCTATAAAGGCGGCTGAAGCTTCTCACACTTTCATTTATCGTGGCTTTGAAGCAACTACTAAAGGAAATCCACTTGCTCATGCAATTCTTAGAGGTTATGTAAATCACCACGGGGAATCTCATGAAAACTATCACTATGAGACATTAAATATACTTGCAAATATTTATGACAAAGAGAAATTTATAAATCCTGCAGTTATTATAGATTGTAATCACTCTAACAGTGGAAAAAAATATCTTGAGCAAATTCGAATTTCAAAAGAAGTGCTACACTCAATGACAGAGAATGAAAAAATTAAAAATCTCGTAAAAGGTCTCATGATAGAATCTTATATTGAAGATGGAAATCAAAAAGTAGATGAAGGTGTGTATGGAAAATCTATTACTGACCCTTGTCTCGGGTGGGAAAAATCGGCTAATCTAATAAGAGAAATTGCAGAGATTCGTAAGAAAATGAAATAAAAAAGACTGGGTTTTGTAACCCAGTCTCTTTTTTTTATCTTATTATTTTTCCATCTGCTCCTACAAGATATCCATCTGGAGTAATTGCTGATACGAGAAGGCTTCCATCGGCTGTGAAATAATACCACTCATAATCTATGTATTTCCATCCAAGGCTCATCTTTCCTTCATTTATGTTCTTTTCAGTATCAAAGAAATACCATTTACCATCTGAAGTTTGTAACCATCCTGTTACCATCCTTCCGTTTTTATCAAAGTAGTATGTATCATTTACAAAATTATCTAGCGGATTTGTTTTATTTTCTTCTGATATTTTAGTATATACCAGATAGAAACCATCTTTTAATTCTGTTGCAACTCCGAACTCATTATTTTCAGTTATCTTCCAATTATTTTGGATAGGATCATAGTGCCATGCCAAATTGTCTGCAAGAACAACTCCCTTTATAGATTTAGTACTTTCTATTTTTTGTGAAGGAGTTGGCTTATTGCCTGCTGCATTTGGAAGACCTCCGCCACCTCCGCCACCTCCTCCGCCGCCTCCACCTCCGCCATTATTTCCACCACCTTTACTTGGATTATATGGTTTAGGATTTGGAGATGGGTCTGGAGTTGGGGTTGGGGTTGGAGTAGGTTCTAAATCTGGTCCAACCTGTATTATAATTGTCTTTCCTCCACCAAATTCTTTTGTTGTAAGTGATAAAATTGTGCTTCCAGTTGCGACACCATATAATTTATTATCTTTAACCTCTGCTACAGTCTTATCATCAACTGAATACAATATAGTTGCATTCCTATATCTTTCACTTGGCTCGTAAGTTGTATTAAGCTCTAATTCATCTCCAACTTCCATCCTAATCTTTTCAGTCTCATTATTAACTTTAAAATTAAATGGAATCTTAATATTTATAGTTGCAATCTCATAAGGCGATAAAATTTCTCCATCATCATTCTTTACTAATAATACCAAATCTTTAACACCAGATTCTACATCATCAAGCTCTGATATATCTATAGGAATAGAAAATTGCATTTGCTCATTTATTTCCAAATCAATATTTGAACCTGTCGCTATAGGATGATCCCAATCCTTTTGGTCTATAACAATTATTCTCTCGTTACCTTGTGAATTAATATTTCCAGAATTACTTAATATTCCTTTTACATAGAAATTATCTTCGTCTCTTTCTACTTTCAAGTCACCATATGAAACTTTTTCTCTCTCGTCTTTGTCAATCACAAACGTAAAGTGTTCCTTAATATCAAATACCTCTTTGCTTGATACTTTACCACCATCTGCCACTCCTCTTTCGCTTATTCTTAATGTTGCTTTTATCTTATCTATATTTTTCTGCTGTGCAGGTGTAAGTGTTATGTATATTGGCGCTGTGGCATTTGATATACTTGCAACCATTGACTCTCCACCAATTCTTGATGCATTTCCTGGAATGACATGGTCATCTGAACCACCGCTTATATTTGTTAATACTGTGTCATCTAAAGTGATATTTCCAGTATAATCATATCCCTCTGCCATAGTTAAACCATCATTGTTGACATGTATATAAATGCGATATTTTCTGTTGCCATTATCATACAGCTCAACCAATTCATGTGAAATACTACTTATCGCAAGTGAGCTCTTTTCTTTATATATAGTGAACTGAAGATTACAATCTTGTATTTCATAACTATCATAGCTATCATAACTATTCCCTGTTGACACTAACTTATACTGGTTGTTTACAAATAATAATTTTCCGTCAACAGAAACAACAGCTGGCAAATCATTAACTTTTTTATTATTTGTAAATCTAACTGGATTTGACCAAGACTTAACTTCATCTCCAAAATTGTCAGTTGACTTTATTAGCCCAGCTGCATACAAATCTTGTCTAAATTCAAGTCCTTCTTCACCACTTATTTCTTCAATATTTGTATTAGAATCTTGTTGCCAAGATATATAAATATTGCCTTTTGAATCCGTAAATGGTGCAAAGTTACTTATCTTATCACTCAAAATTGTTTTATCAACTGTCATAATGTTAATTTCACCAACTTCAATCTGTTGACTTGCATGTTCTTCTTCAAAAGCCTTTACTATAATATTATCAAGTTGTAGCATTTTGATTGCACTCTCATTTTGGATCCAAAATAGGTATGTGCCTGAATCATTTTTTAAAATTTTTGGCATCATATCAGGATCATTATAATAAGTTAATATTAACGTTTTTGTTTCTTATTCATTATTCAAATTTGTTCTATATTTGCTAAGTTTCAAGAGTAATTCTGTATCATCCTTTGTTGTTACATCTCCATCAGCATCCACTATGTATGCAATTATTTCATAATGCATTCTTTTTGATTCCCATAATCTAAGTAGATTTGTTACTTCACTAAGATTATGATTATACATTGCATTAAGCATTCTTTCACGAATATCTTGTAATTCATCTGTTGTGGCATCAACTATTGTCAAATTTCCAATCTCATAATCACTTATATTAGGGTCGTTGATATTTGCAGTAGTTCCTCCTATATTTATAGATAAATCTTTTATTCTTTGCCCTTTCATCAATGCAATATATTCATCTCGGGTCATGGTTGAAGGCAATTCGCTCGTACCATAATAATCTGTAAGCCAAGCTCTTAAACCAGTGTTTGGATGATCCCGATAAGGTATATACACAAGATATGCGCCACAAACTTCTGGTTGAACATTGTTAAGTAAGTCATCCGAATCATTTATTTCCGTTACACTGTCATTTTTTAAGTAATATAATCTAAGTTCATCCGTTTCACCATTGTAGGTCATCTTTGGATAGTAATCATAACTATCATCATATGTCATTCGCATTGGTGTTGAAAATGCTCCAGTAGATTCATTAAAGAATGAAGTATAAATCTCCATTTTCTTACACAAATCTTCTTTAGGTGTAGTTTCATCAACCGGATCAGGTCTCTTTGCCCATGCCAAATATACTCCACTAAGCCAAGGACAAAGTGTTGGTGAAAAATCAGCTGTGTTGCTTCCTTCCCATACTTTACGAGATTCTGTCCAAGTGTCATTTGCTATATCATAAACTGAATATTTTAAAACTGTTCTGTCTAAGTCATTTCTACTAGGATCATCATCAAGATATACAAGAAGTGCTTTACTACCATCACCATATTTTATAAACTTTACTTCAGAACTATCATATGCATTTTCTACAAGAGCTCTTGTTTTATCTTCTTCATATGTGCTACCCAAAATAGCATCAATACTTTTTAAAAGTGGTAATTTGCCATCTGATAAATTGTCGCTTGATTCTTTTCCTCCGGACTGATCACCATTTGCTACAAACTTTGATTCTATACCGGGCCTAGGTTTCGGTTTTAATTCTGGTTTTTTAGCACTAGGATTACTACTACCAAGGAGTGGAATTCCTCCCGTCTCATCCTGATATCTTTCTATATCTACAAAATAACCCTGCTTATACCAATTAGTGAAATTGTAAACCGGTATTGGTATGCTTAGAAGCACTGCATCTATCCATATTCTTATATATCCATCTACAGCAAATCCCATAGATCTCACATCAGAATATTTTTTATGTACAAAAGGATTATATATAAACATTAATCGCAGCATAAATCCTCCACGTACACCGAGACATCCTGCGATACCAACTCCTACATATGCTGAAGCATATAGTATTGCCCTAAATAAAAACTCAAAATGCCCATGTTCAATTAACTCATTTATTAAATATTGATTAGGGTCATTTAGTGCTATATGAGTGTCCTCATCAGTTGCTATACCAAACTCTCCTACAAATGAAATGTCAACATATCCACCTATATAGCAAGGAACACCATATACTAAGAAATAGAAATTAAATGTTAAATTTAATATAGCACATATATATCCTCCACCACCTGTGAACTCAAATCTATTTTGAACTGCTGCCGATGGATCATAATAGAGCATAAACTCAAAATATACTCCGATAATAGGTTGGAACGACCAGCTTGGTAGTCCAAGCGTCATCGCACCAAGTCTTTTAGTACCAGAATTCTTGATACGATCCTTCATATTATTGATACCTTCTTTCATACCACCTAGAGTAAGTCCTTTGCCAGTATCTGTTTTAAAATTTCCAGCGGAATCAAACTGGTTTCCTGGTCCTAAGAATCTTTTACCTATAAATAATCTAACTCTATCACCATCCATAGCAATACCAAATGACATACCTACTGCATTTATCATACAAGCTAAATCGCCAAGTAGTGGCAATGAATAAGATCCTGCTGCTTCATCTATAGGGAAATTAATATCTACAAGCATTGGTTCCTGCTCTGCTTCTTCTATAAATGGCATAGTAGTAGTTATAGCCTGATATGTTGTTTCATTAAATATAGGAACATTTACTCTTGTGTTGCTATCATAATCATAACCTTTACCATCACCAATTTTTTTATTGGTAACAATTCTCACATAAAGTTTATCACCACTCATATACTCAGAATAGTGTCCTCTTTGGAATGTATGATAAGCAGTCCAAGTAGTCTTGTCGGCATTTGACCTTGTCGCTTCTATAACTGTCTTTACTGCATGGTTATTCATATTGACTACCAAAAATTCAACTCTCTTAACTTCTTCATTGGCAGTTACTTCTGTCCCATCTTCTTCTAAATAAGTATAAGTATAATACGAACCATCTGTTTTCTTTGGCTCTACAGTTGCTTCTAAGATAGTAGCTCTATCATTTATATATACGGAGTTAAACGAAGCTCCATCTATATTCTTAATCCTTACACCCTTTACATGAGGGTGAATAGTATTTATATTGCTAATCAAAACTTCTTCAATATTAACATCGTATACTTCCTTATTTATTATCTTCTCACCATCTTCATATGTTATCTTATATTGCTTCATTGTTCTGTTATTCTTATGTAACTTCACTTTTGCATATTTTTCCACACCATTACTTACTATCTTAAGAATCTTATAGTATCCATTTTTACCATTTCCTGGCATAGTAGAAAAAATGCCTTCTTGATCAGAGTATGCAAAGTGTGTCTCATCAACTATAATTCCTATATAAGGTGCTGCCTGCCAATATCTGTCAATAGTTCTTCCACCTATCGGTGTCTCTTCATAATACGCTGTTCCTGATATAGAATACTCTAAGTCATCTCCATTCTCACAAGTTAAATATATAATGTTATTCTCTGGACTATCTTGCCCAAGATAGAAGTATTCATTTTGCATATACTTGATATTCTCTTTATATTTTTCGAACCAAACTGGTGCATAAGAATTATCAGTACATCTTGCTTTAATGTCAAAATATCTACCTACAATATCTTTACCATCTGCAGCAATGTAATAATCATAGAACATGCCATTGTCATAAGCTGTACTTCCTGCAAATATACCATATGAAGTATCAAAACGTGACATATCTTCTTTCTTTACTTTTACAGTTATCTGATTGTCATTTAGTGCCACTTGAGGAACCACTCTTATCTCTGTATATTCTGCATCAAGTGGATAATAGTCACTTCCATCAGTTGGCTTCCTTATAGTAACCCATTCTGGCGAATATGGTTTCTCTCTATACACATTAAGTCCATCACATCTAAATACATTTCCATAAGCTGGGTTCATGCTGACATTGAATTGTATTTTATCTCCTATACTATATTCCCAATCCAATGTACTTGTTCCATTATTTTCTTCAGTCTGGCCGCTTGGATTTGTATTCCAGATTTTGACGTTTACTCTATCATCTTTTACGACTCTTATCTTTGCTGGCTTTGCAGCAAGCTCTACATACAATTTATATTTTCCGTAATATCCACCACCATTTCTCTCCATTTGTTCAATATAAGAATCATACTTTTCCGCAAATTCTTCATCCATCTTGTACGAAATAGTAGTGGCGCTTGTATCTTCATTTTTTGCTATAAGAGCTGTCTCACCATTTTCTGTGTTTTTAATATAAAGAGCTTTAATATAAAATGGGTTGTTGATAGTGTTATCAAGTTTTATGGTTGTAGTTTTGCCACGCCAAGCCACGCCTGTGCCATCAGTCTTTGCACCATCTATTGATACCACAGAATATTTTGAATAATCATTAACAATTGTTTTGTTTCCATTTGCATCAATAAGTTCAGGAACTACACTCTCAAGAAGTGATATGTTATACATTTTATAAATTGGTTTTATCGAATGGATAGTTATAGTTGGACTCTTTCTATATACTCCATCATATCTCTTTACACGAAATTCAATATATGGCAAAAATTCTATACCTTTAAAAAAGAAGTTCTTTGTTTGATGATTAAACTCTTCTCTATTTTTATCATATAAGTAATTCCATCCCGTATTGTATCTATCACTTACAAATTGCTTAATTTTTATATGAGCATTCTGTTTGTTGCATGACCATTCCATTTGGAAACCACTAAGATCTTTATCGTGACCTTTATAAATATCAATACCCCAGCTACAAGTAGCATCATATGACCAAACGTTATGATCTTCAAGATATGTTTTAAACCCATAACCATCATCTATGAAATAATGATATGAATTCTCATTTAACCCAGTACTTCCTATCCACCATAAAGATTCCGATAGTTTAATTGCGTCTCCAGTAACGACAGACGTCATATCTATATCGTCTGTCCCTGCACCTAAAAGTTTATTGTCAAAAGTCGCAACAAAATCACTACTACTTCCAAGTTCTTTACCAGTTTCTTTTAATATTTTTTCTTCAACCTGCTTAAAACTTTGATCGCTCTTTTTTATAGTACAAGTTGCATTTCCTTTATCACCAATTAAAGCACCAGCAGGTTCTTGCAATTTCAATTTAAAACTAAGATTCTTGTCTGCAAAAGCAGATACTATAGGTATCTTCACTTTACGAACATTGATGCCAAGACCAAAAACTAGTTTTGCATGAACTTTTGAATAGTCTCGACCTCCTACTGCTGTGATATCTTCACTATCTATCATGCAAGTTGCTAAACTAGATAAATCGCCACTTCTCTCTATAGTTACTGTCATATATCCATCTTCTGGTACATAATTTGTATCTACAAAGTTAATATAAGTTGGTTCGACATCTTCATCATCTTCTATTTGTACTGTCAAGCTAGAATACTTTCCTGCAATTTGACTTTCATCTACACTTGATAAATTAAATCCAACTTGTCTTTTTCCTCTATACTTGTTATCATTTTTGATACTTACCTCAATTAACTTTTCACTTTGTCCAGCTTTAAATTCCAAAATGACATATGCGGATTTTAATTCTTCTTGCACAGCTTTTATACTATCATTCATATATGCTATATCATCTAATGAATTCATATTTGGGAGAAAGTCATTAACACTTCTATCTGGTATTACATGTTTTTTATCACTCTTTTTACCAGTTATCATCTCGTAAGCATCTTTCATAGATAAAGTTGAGTCAGTTGATACTTTTGTCTCAAACTGAACTTCTTCATCACCATAAACGATTTCTGAATATGATGCGACTTCTTTTTCTTCTATTTCCGGGCTCGCGGTGCTCGCCCCTACAGTTGTGGTCTCTTCTTTTACTTCTTTCTCTGAGCTCGCAGCACTCTCCCCTACAGTTGTGGTTTGCTCCTCTGTTGTTAATTCCTCTTTGGTTGTGGTTTGCTCCTCTGTTGTTGTTTCCGCTTCGGCTGTTGTTTGCTCTTCTTCAGTTGTTGATTTCTCTTCTGCTGTGGTTTGTTCTTCTGTTGTTGTTTCTTCGTTCTGTTCTTCAGTAGTTTCTTCTTTCTCTTTTTCTGTTGCTTTTTCTGTCGTTTGTTCTTCTGATTTTTGCTCTTCTTCTTTTTGTTCTTCAGTTGTTGTCTCTTCTTCTTTTGTTTCTTTGCTTGTTGACTCTTCGTCTGAGTTTGTGAAACCGCCGATTGTTTCTTCTGAACTTTTTTCTGTTTCTTCAACTTTTTCTTTTTCTTCTGTTGTCTCTATCTCCTCTGTTGCCTTTTCTGTTATTAAATTATTAACTTCTATTTCTATATTTTCTTCAGGCTCTTCTCCTTGCTCATCAATTTTTTTGATATCACCATTTAGACCATACTCATCAAATATAGCTTTTGCATCGTTTGTTAATTTGTCTTTTTCTTCTTCCGACAATTCATAATTGTTTTTTTCTTCTTCTGTCATTATGTTGTCACTATTAATAGACCCATCAACTACTGCGTCAGAATAGTTATATTCTTCATAGTCAGTGCTACTCATGTATTCATCTATAGTTTTTGATGCAAATTTATTTTGTACATTTTCTGAAAAGAATAATTTATCAATTACTCTTATACTATAATCTCTATCATATTTAGCAGAAACATCTATCATAGTTAGTTTAACTTTATCAGCTTTTTCTGCGTTTCCTTTTCTTCTTACTCTAAACACATATTTTTTATTTTCATCATTTTCTTTAACTTCTATGTATTTATGAGGGATATAAAACATATCGTCGTCGATAAACGATTCATCAATTTCTATCTCTTGTATAAAATTATATTTTTGATCTGTCGCATTTGTATTAATGTAAATTAAATTTGTTGCAATTAAAGAAACTATGAGTACTTCACTTGTCTTCCTTCTTAAAAGTTCCCATAGTTTGTTAAAATTAAAATTTTTCATTATATTTCCCTCTCTTTAAAAATAATGAAATATGTACAATTTATTTAGTTATTACATATATTATAGCAAAAATTCTTGTTTTTAACAATTAAAACGGATTTTTAAATATTAAGAATTTATGAAAACTAGCCACTATTTCAAACACAATATATAGTTTTTTATTTTCGTTTTTGTTATAATTATTTTAAAATATACTATTTTCTTTGAAATATAGGGGGAAATCAATGGAAGTTAGCAATAATAACACTCTTGGAAACAAAATTTTGCAAGACATATATTCATCTGTTATTGTGTTAGACAATAAGGGTATGATTCAGTATATAAACGCTCATGCCTCTAGGCTTCTTGAAATTCCTATCAACATAGAGCAAGGGAAAGTTCACTTCTCTACAAATGCTAGTAATTCATATAATGATAAATTTTATGAATATATACTTAACTCCATTTATCAAAAGAACAAAGAACATAAAGGTACTGTAAAATTTATTTCAGCAAGTGGTAAAAAACATGTTTTTCGTATTTCAACATCTTATTTAGAAGAATTAGATTATATTGTTATAACTCTTGATGATTTAACTCTTGAAAGTACTCTAATTGAAAAAATTAAAAACTCCACTTACATTTTTTCTGTATTCCTGTTTGTCATGGGTTTTTGGGTTCTCTTTTGTGAGTTTTGGGATATGACCGGTCGAAAAATTCCTCAAGATATTCTTACTATAATTGTGGAAATTATAGGAATCCTTATATTTATTTTTATTTTAGTCTTTACTCATCTACCACTAAAAGAATTAGGTATACTTACAAATCACAATAAAAAAGTTATAAAAGAAGGTGTCATCATAAGTGCTATATGTGTTGTTATCATGTTTGCAATAAAAATTATAGGTAGAAAAATTGATCCAACATTATTTAAGCCAGAAAGATCTTTTTTCTTTTTTGACCCTCTTGTAGCGCTTTCTTATATTAAAACAGCTGGGGTTCAAGAGTTTCTTGCTCGCTGTGTAGTTCAGTTTAATCTCGAAAGAATACTTATGGGAAAATATAAAGAACCTGTAGCAATTATACTATCAGGACTCTTATTCTCCACTTTACATATATATTATGGTTTTATCTTTATGGTCTGCGCGGCTCTTCTTGCTATGATAGAAGGTGTGATATACGCAAAACAAAAATCCTTAATCAGTATCTGGATAGTCCACTATGTTTTTGGAATAGTTGGAATGTCGCTGGGGCTGGCGTAATTTTAAATTAACCATATAATAAAAATACCGCCTTTATAGGTGGTATTAATTTTGTTTTCTTGTAAATGTTTCTTTAAGCGAACAAATTTTGTCAGCTATACAAATAATTATTCCTTCTTTTGTCTTTGGTATTTTTGTGATGTTTAAAGGCCACATATGTGTCAATATATTTGAATAAACTCTATCGTTTATATTAAATTCTTTTTTTGCTTCATCAGCCGCAGTCTTAGAGTGAGTAAAGCCGTGAAGTCCTGCTTCCTTTGGTGCGTGGTGCCAATCATATAAAAATAAATCGTGAAGCAATGCCGACTTTATTAATTCTTCTTTATTAATTTTTAGATTTAATTTTTTAGCAATTTTAAGGCTTAATTCAGCCACACTAATACTATGTTTAAGTGTACTTGTGTTTCCGTGGGCGATGTATTTTTCTAATTGCTTAAACTTTTCATTCTCTAAAATATTTTTATATTTTTTTATTTCGTCTTTAATATTCATTTTTTCATTATAACATATAAACATCTTAGAATAAATATTTTATTGTTTTGTATCATATAGTTTTTTCTTATAATTTTTGATATAATAATATGTGTGAGCTCGTGTAACTCGCCCTTACAAAGGAGATAATATGCGAAATGTAGCAAAATTTGAAGTAGTTAGTTATAAAAATTTTTTTGATTCTTTTATTGACACTTTCCAAATAGCAAAAAGTGAAGACGAAAAAATTAAATCTGAAATGGAAACATTATATAAAGATTTGCAGTTGCCAAAAAGGGCAACCACCGGCTCTGCTGGATATGATTTTAAAAGCCCGGTGGACTTCTCGTTAAAGCCTAAAGAAACTATAAAAATACCAACTGGCATAAGATGTAAAATGAATGAAGATATAGTTTTAATGATTTATCCTCGTTCATCACTTGGGTTTAAATATAGGCTTACTCTTGATAATACTGTGGGTATTATAGACAGCGACTATTATAATTCTGACAACGAAGGTCACATATTTATAAAATTCACTAACTCAGGCGAAAAAGTCTTGGAAATAAAAAAAGGTGATGGTGTCGCCCAAGGTATTTTCCTTCCATACTATCTTACTATTGACGATAACGTAAGTGATAAGAGAAATGGCGGCATTGGTAGTACTAATCAAAAATAACTATTTTGATTTTTTTCACGATAAGTGTTATAATCTGTCAGAAAAATAATTAATTTTAAAAGAGGTGTATTATGACAAGAGGTGATATTATATCAATTATTCTCGCTTCGGGCTTTATTTTTTCATTCGTTTTTTTGATATTCTATGGATTAACAGCCTTTAGTTATCAAAAAATTTTTAAGGCATATGGCTATCAACATCCTGGATATGCTTGGATTCCTTTTTATAGACTTTATATTCTTGCTGATTTGACCTGTGGCGATGTATTTAAACTTGGAGAATTTGAGATAGAAAAGAAGATTTTTCTTTGGTGGTGGATAATCACTTATGTTATTGCTTTTATACCTTTCGTTGGAAGTCTAATAAGCTTTATATTAAATGTCCTTTGTCTTGGATATTGCCACCACGAAGGAATCAAAAAAGTTGACCCTACATATGATAGTGTTGTGCTAAGTTATCTAAGTTCTCTACTGCCAATTATTCTTTGGATACTTGTGCTACCAAAAAGAGTAGATTAATGAAATATCAAAATTAAATCGAGCTTTTCGCTCGATTTTTTATTGCTTAATTAAATCTTCAATTTTTTGTTTAAAACTTTCTTGATCTTTTACAAATTTTTCATCATTTATATATTTGAGATTTATCGCTATATTTTCCCACGCTCCTTTTATTGCTGCCTTTAGAAAAATAGCACTTACTATCAAGTCAGATTCAGCAGATTTGTTTGATTTTCCTAATATGCTATTTGCAAGTTCTATTCCTTTAAGTGCATATTCTATCATCTCTCTTGGTGTCTCACAACAAATCTTACACGCTTCTTGCATTTTTTCTTTTCTTATACTTTTTTCTTCTTCTGTAAAGTTTGGCATAGCAAAAACTTTTTCCATCACTTTAAAAGTCTCTGCATCTTTATCCATAAGTTCTAAAAATTTTTCTTTTAATTTTTCTGCTTCATCTTTTACTAAAATAACAAGTTGCTCATTTTCTTTATATCTTTCTTTTCCTATAGTAAGATTACAAACCATAAGAATTAAACTTATGCCATTTGCTGCTACAAGTGAAGATGCAACTCCTCCACCTGGCATGGAATCGCTGCTTCCTAATTTTTCTAAAAATTTTTCAATTGTTTCTTTTCTATATTCCATATACTTATTCGGGTTTACTACTTTACCCCTTTGTGAACGACAGGATGTTGTCCACTACGTTTTTATTTCTTTTTACAAATCGAATACTATTATATTTGATTTTTAACTATTTATCAATTTGTTTTTTACAAAAAAATACCGGGTATATACACACCCGATATTTTTATATTGCTATTAAATTATTTCTTCTTAGCAACTTTTTTCTTAGCAACTTTCTTTACTGCTTTCTTAACTGCCTTCTTAACAGCTTTCTTAACAGCCTTCTTTACAGTTTTCTTCTTAGCTGCTACTTTCTTAGCTACTTTCTTAACAGCTTTCTTAACTGCTTTCTTCTTAGCTGCTGCTTTCTTAACTACCATTTTCTTTACCTCCATTTAAACTATAATTTAAATTTTCAATAAAAGTATGAATACCCTTATCTATTAACATTATAGTGAAAAGAGATGAATATGTCAACTTTTTTTTTCATTTTTTTTAGAAAATTTTTTGTAAAAATTTTTGGTTTTTTTATATAAATTTTTATGATTTTTATTAAAAATTTTTTTATAATTTTAATAGTCTATAATGATGAATGGTCTAAAGCCTTTCGTTTCAAAAATATTTGTTACACCATTTAATTCGTTTTTTTCTTTTTCATTTCTAAAACCGTTATATGCAATATTTCCATCTGCCATTACAAATTTTTCTCTATTGGTTGTTATATCTAGTTTATTGAATGTATCGCATTTATTTAGTATCCAGTACTCATTTGTACTTTCACCGCGATACTTGCTTTTTGCAAATGCTGTTTCTTTTGCTATCATATAACAAGGATTTGTATAATCAAAACCTATTGAATTATATCTATAATTACAAGCAAGTGACACGGCTTTGTTATGCACTAACGCTATCTCTTCATCTGTGAATGCCGTAGGGATAAAACTTTTAAATATTTGACGATACATATAGGTGTCTTGATATCTTATTCCCTCTATTTCTTTTCCTTTTTCATTTGTTTTATCAAATTCCATATAATCAAGAATATATTTTGTGGTAAGATATGCTTTACGTTCTTTTTTTGCCATTATTATCCATTCTATAGGTTCTTTTCCATTTTCTATATTATTATCTTGCTCATAGCGTCCAAGAGTTATAGTTTCAACATTATTTATTATATCAAGGTCTCTTATATCTAAGTTACCATTTTTACTCTTTTGATAATCTGCGTCATAGCCTGTTGCTTTTATTGTGTATTCATTTACAGGTTTTATGCGTTTTATCTTAGATAATATTTCTTTTTTATCTATTGGATTTATTAATCTTTCTATGGTTTTTGTTATATCTTTTTTATTTGTGGTGTTATCTTCATAATCTCTTAATAAATAGGTAGTCACATATTTTTCATTTTTTTCTGTCCAGGTAGGAACTAATTTGTAACTCTTAAATTTTATACCATTATTTGTTTTTAATATTTCTACATCTGCTATACCACCAATTAGATTTTCTATGTCTTTTTGATAAGAAATTATATTACCAAGGGAATAATATATGAGCATCTCATTACCATTCTCATCTCTTAAAATCTCATATTTCTGTAGTATGTGAGGATGAGTTCCTATAACTATGTCGACTCCTTTTGACAAAAATATCTTTGCAAAATGTTTTTGTAACTCCGTAATCTGATTGTTATTCTCTTCCCCCCAATGAACAAACACGATACTTACATCACTTTTTGACACACCTTCATCAAGATCTCTTTTTACTTGTTTTTCATCAATAAGTGAGTTTACATTTGTTTTCAAAACCTGGTCATTGGTCATCATGTTTATACCATACGTATAATTAAAGACCGATACCTTGAGTCCTTCTATATCTAATATCTTGTAATTTTTACCGTTTTCTCTTAAGCCTATATAATTAATATCATTATCATTATAAAATTTTTTTGTAATTTCTATTCCTTTTTCGTTTTTATCTAAAATGTGATTATTTGCAAGTGTCACGAGATTAAAGCCTGCATTTTTTATTGCTTCTCCTACTTCTATAGGAGTCCCGAAATTTGGAAAATCAGAATACTCTTTTTCATCATCTACAAATATGGTTTCTTGATTTATCGTTTTTAAATTTCCTTTGGAAATATAATTTTTAATATTTTTATATAGAAAATCATAATTTCTATTGTTTTTATTTCCTTGCTCGTATATTTGTTTATGTATTAAATTATCACCAACTGATATTAGATTAAGTTTGCCTAATACTTTGTCATTCTTTTCATCATAATCAAGCTTTGAAGCTTTTATAGAGTTAAGACCCCACGAAAACCAAGCAAACCTGTTTCTACAATAGCTCTTATCAAGTAAAGTCAATATTTTATATTCATTATCAAAATAAAACTCCCTAACATCAACTTCTATATATGAAGATTTCCATATTGATTTAAATGTACTATTTTTGAACTTATATATGAAAATGTGTTGGTCAAAACTCAAATCGTTTTCTTTTATCCAAAATGGTAAAAAGCTTCCATATCTTCCAGCTCTCCACGCAAGTAACACTAATTCTTTTTCGTCATCTCTGTCTATGTCGCACCAAAGAAAATCTTGAACCTTATACCCTATATCGCTTTCCCATAAAACCTTGTCATTGTCTGTAAATGCTGATAATTTTTTATTTTTTAACTCTAATTTTCTAAGTGCTTTGTTAAAATTTATATCATCAAATTCATTTGAATCGTTTTTTATATCATCATAGTCATTCACAACTATAGTTTTTTCTTTAAAAATGGCATAAGAAGGAAATAGTATTCCTTTATAATACAAATATTCTAAAACAATTTTACAAATTAATAACAATATAAAAACCAACACAACTATAACAATTGCCTTTTTCCTTTTGTTAATCATTTTCATATGTCACACAAATGTTTTTATCTCTATATGATCCACAATGGTCTATAAAATATGTATTTATTCTTTCACTAAACATAAGTCCTTTTTCTTTATAACTATTTGTCCAATCTTGGAATTTAAAATCAACATTTTTTAAGTCTATTTCTTCTAATGCTTCCCCCTCATCTAACTCTATACCATACCATTCTGCATATTGTTCATCCCAATCAATATACTTTCCATCTTTGTTCTTCTTGTACCCTTTATCAAATCCCATTTCTGTTCGCCATTCAATATCATTCATCCTTTTTTCAGGTTCTACTTCAAATTGATAAAAGTCATATGCTGCACCTTGACAAATTTTGTATTTTCCACCAGCATTAACAAGCACAAAAATTCTTATTGGATTTCCTGTAGCAATTTCAAGCACTGAATAATCTCCAATATTTCTATCACCGGTAGCAACATCTGCAACTATTGCTGATGATGGCTGTGGATTATTTTCTCCTCTTTCATATGCATATGCACCACTATCTATAATAAGATGTTCAATGGTAGCTCCGTACCCTTCTATCAAGTCATACTCTTCTTTTGTGAGTTCTATATTATTTAGTTCCTTATTTGAAATAGTTTCTAGCATTGCTGCCAAAGCACCAAAATTATCTAAAAACTCTATGTCTGTTTCAACAAGGAGCGTTAATTCATAAAAATGTGCTTTCATATCAAGTGACATAGTTTTTAATTCTTTATACAATTCAACTACAGGCTCTACATAACCTTTATAATCAATTTCATATTCTTCTGTATCGTAGAATTCGTCTCCTCCACCTTCTCCACATTCTGCCACACCATAGGTTTGTTTTGTATATAAAATTGTATCGTGCTTTAACTCTGCATAGCTTCCTGCAAAAGTTTCTAATGTTTTCTTTTTCCACTCTTCATTTCTCATAAAGCTTGGAAGTTTTTCATCATTTTTCTCTAATTCTACTAATCTATATAAAGCTCTCATCCATTTATTATATAAAATATTTTTATCATCTTTCTTTATATTTTCTGGGATCCTTTTTCTTAATTTATTAAGATTTTCCATATAATTTGGAAAATTGGTCTTATCTTCTTTATCCAATATTTTTAGTGCTAAATCTGAATTTAAACTTGCTGGGACATCCAAAAAATCTGGCAAATATCTTTTTTTATTTGTCTGGTCATTTCTTCTTAACACCCTATCAAATATTAGATTTGTAAATATGTCTTCATCATAAGTATAAGTTTGACCAATAAGTCTAAAATTGACATTGTTTTCTTTTGAATCAAACATTAATGGCGAAGAGTTTATACTTGATAACTTTAACTCCTTTATTTTTGATACAAAATTATTATATTTATCAGAATTATTTATTATGCTAACTAAATCTGCATTACCATATACATTTTTTAGGGCTTCTATATATTCTTCTACACTATTATCATCTGATTCTCCTGCAAAATAATAAATAATATTTTTAATGTCCTTATATTCTTTTAACAATTTACTATCGTTCATATAACATGATATTAGCATCGCGCATTTATTTAGTTCTTCATAATCAGATGCAAAATTTGTTCTACCATACCACATAAGTGCTTTAAAATACTTTTCTAAATCTTCACCTTCAGTATAGTGTCCTCTTGGTATAAACTGTGTGTAATCTTCATTGAACATTCCTGATGGATATGTTTCTTTATAGTATTCTAAAAATAATGGTCTAAGATCTATATATGATTGACCTTTTATTTTATCTAGTTCCGCTTCAACTATTTCTTTTACATAAGGTTCTATCTCATATGTTTCATCTAAAAGTATTGTTGGTACAGAAAAATATGCTACGACTGTTTTTGCATTATTCTCTAATACCGTTCCTTTTAGATTCGTATAGTTTGCCTTTGATACCTCTAGCATATTTTTTGAAAAGTCTAAAACTTTTTCAGATAATGTTGACTTTTCTATTTTTTTCATAAGGTAGTCAAAGTATAAATGAAATGTATGAAGCATAGAGTCTGTCGTAACAAAGTTTGGAAAATGGTTATATCTTGCTTCTTCATAATAATTATAAAATTCCATATATTGATACTCTTTTTTTACCAAAAACTCATTTCTTAATAGTTTTGATAGTGCATCATTATTCATAAACAAAATGTCTCGGTTTGCAATGTTTTTTTGTCTATCAAAATATTTTGACATTTCTTTATTCATACTTAAATCGTCTATCTGCTTTTTTATGTTTTTAGCATTTTCAAACAAATTCCAAGAAGCTCGCTTTGAGTAAGATTCATATGTTGTGTCTTCAGTATCATTTTCAACTTTATAAATTAATTCATCATCAATTGATCCTGTCGCACTTAGTCCTGTAAAAACAAACTTTGAGTCCTTTGATACTTCTTCTAAACTTTTCATGTTGAAATTATAATCAACTAAGTTTATGCAGCCTTCAAATATATATTTCCCATAGAGATACGGCAGATTTGCATTTCGCATATTTAATGTCTTTAGACTCTCGCAATATCTAAACATATAATTACACCTAATTTCGCTTTCGCCATTTTTAAAATTATCAAAGTCTAATTTTTCTAAACTATTACAAAAATACATAAAATATGAAAAGTTGCCTATTTTCCATGTATCAAAACTTGATATGTTGACACTCTTTAAATCATAACAACAATAAAACATATAAGATACATCTGAAAGATTTTCCGTTTTGAAACTACTTAAATCTAAGTCTTTCAATTTTTCGCATCTATAAAACATATGTGACATATCTTGCACTTTTTCCGTATTGAAATTGAGAAGTTTTAATTCTTTTAATTTTCTCATATTTCCAAACATATAAGACATGTCTCTTACATTTTTAGTATTAAATTTACTTACATCTAGATTTTCTAAGCTTTGACATCTATAAAACATATAACCCATATTGGTTACTTTTTCTGTATTAATATTTACTATTTCTAAATCTGTTAATGATATACATTTAAAGAATGCTCCTCGTAAATTTATTAGGTTTTTAGAGTTTAAATCAAGCCCTTTAACTGTTACTAGTTGTTCGCATTCATTAAACATTTTATAACAAGTGAAAACATTTTCTAAATTGACATTTGAAAAATCAATCTTTTCAACATTTACTCCGGAAAACATTCTTTCAGCAGAGTAACAATTTTCTAAGTTTAATCCATCTAAGCGAACTTCTTTCAATGCATTTCCATAATAAACCATCTCGTTTTTTTCATTATCGTAATACCATCGATTTTCGGAAGCCAAATGTGTCCATTGTCCAAACATTCTATCTACATCTACTATAAAATCCGATTCGTTTTTACTAAAATCTAATATTTCATATTTTCCATATTTTTTGACATCTAGTCTTCCCCCTGTATAGTCTTTAACATAGGCTGTTTTTCCATCTTGGCTTGTCTCAACTTTTTCATTTATATATTTTTCTTTTATTTTTTTGTTTTGTTCTTCCCTTTCATCATAATAACCAGATAATAACTTTTCTACATATTCTCGTTTTAAATACATAGAAGGTCTGCAATAATAATATTTTTCACTACTTTTAAATTCAGATATTTGTCCATTATCATCAACAACACAAATGTCATCTAAATAAGAATCTCTTAGAATGTAAGAACGGTTTTGCCTTTCCCAATTCTTTTTATCTTGGACATAAACCGAACCTTTTGCTTTTGCATCAATATTTTTATTTATAAAATACTTTTCTATTTCTTCTTTTGACATTATAAAAAAATCTGAGTCGGTTTCTTCGTTTCTCACTATGTTTGCAAGTGCCATTGGATTTAATGGCAAAACCAACTCTCTCACGTAGACATCCTGTACCTCAAAAGAATCACCAAATCTATTTTTCCAATTTTTCAAATCTTTATACGAATTTGTATAGTAATCTATTTGTGATATGTCCTTGCTTGTCACAAGAACTTTCTCATCATCGTAGTCAACTATTAAAAATTCGTATCTGGCATAATCAAAGTCTTTTTCACTAAACTCCCATTCTTCACTTTTATACTCTTTTTCTTTTATTAATATAGTATTGCCAACATACAATTCTTTTTTATCTCTTGTTTGTTCCTCTTCTTTTATGTCTTCTTTTGTCTCTGTTGTTTGCTCTAAAGTCAGAGTTGTTGAGTCAATGGTTGTCTCTTCTTTATTTGTACAAGAAAATAGTAAAAAAATAATGCATATTAAAAATGCATTATAAAAGAATCTTTTCATTACTATTCTTTTGTTTACCATTATAAATCCTTTCGGGCTCGCAAGCTTCGCCCCTACATTTTGCTTTGCCCTTTTGGTTTTATTTTAGGGTCTCACAAAGCTCGTCCTTACAAACATACTTCGTATACACGAGTTTTGTGGGTGTCTCTTAAGGTTTGATTTTAGTAATACTGGTTACTTTCGCATCCTCGTCGCTCTTCATTATACGAACTCCAGCTGCACTTCTTCCCATCACTCTTATATCTTTCATAGGAGTTCTTACTACAAGACCTTTTTCATTTATAATCATCAAGTCTTCATCACCATTTACAAGTTCTGCTCCAACAAGAGTTCCTGCTTTTTCATTTGGCTTGTAGCATATCATACCTTTTCCGCCACGTCCTTTTGTAGAGAATTCGCTTGCATCTGTCCTCTTTCCTACACCATTTTCTGTGACGAGCAACAACTCTTTTCCTTCATTTGACACAAGCATTGCTATAAGTTCATCGCCAGCTTTTACTTTTATACCACGAACTCCTGCTGCTGTCCTTCCCATATCACGAAGACTGTCTTCATTAAATCTCATACAAAGACCCTGTTTTGTGATAAGGAAAATGTCGTCATTACCATTTGTGATTTTTGCTGCTATTAACTCGTCGCCATCTTTTATATTTAGTGCTTTAAGTCCGTTTTGACGAACTGACTCAAATTCTGAAAGTTTTGTTTTCTTTATTAAGCCATTTTTAGTTGCAAAAAGTAAATATTTTTCTTCACTCCATTCTTTATTATCTATTCCCGTAGTTACCTTTTCGCCCTCTTTAAGTTTTAGCATGTTTACTATTGCCGTACCTCTTGCAGTTCTTCCGCCTTCTGGAACTTCATAGCCTTTCATCTGATACATTCTTCCCTGATTAGTTATAAACATAAGAGTTGAATGCTTTGTAGTCATAAATACATCTTGCACAAAATCATTGTCAATAGTTGTCATTCCTTTTACGCCAACACCACCTCTTCCCTGTTTTCTAAATGTATCTGGATCCATACTCTTAATATAACAAAGGTGAGACATAGTAATAACTAAGTCACCTTCTACTATAAGTTCTTCTGCCTTAAATTCTTTGTCTTCTTTATCGTCAACTATTTTTGTAGTTCTCTCATCATGCTCTCTCTTTTCCATCTCAAGAAGTTCATCTTTTATAACTCCGAGCAACTTTTTATTGTCATTTAAAATACTTTTATAGTAAGTTATTTTCTCTTTTAAATCTTTTAATTCGTCTTGAAGCTTTGTAGACTCAAGATTGGTGAGCGCTTTTAATCTCATTTCTACTATTGATTCTGCCTGCTTATCTGTAAATCCAAAATTTGAAACAAGTTTTGCCTGCGCTTCATTTGGATCTTTTGATTCTCTTATAGTCTTTATTACTTCGTCAATTATACTTATTGCTTTAAGTAAACCTTCTACTATATGGGCTCTATCTTCTGCTTTCTTTAAATCATATTTTGTTCTTCTTGTGACAACTATTTCTTGATGCTTTAAAAATTCATCAAGCATTTGCAAAATGTTTAATGTCTTTGGCTCACCATTTACAATGCAAAGCATTATGACAGAAAAACTTGACTGAAGGTCTGTCATTTTGTAAAGCTGATTTAATATGATATTTGCTGGTGCATCTTTTCTTAGAGTAATCTCTATCTTATCTGTAGTCTTTTTTCCATAGACATCAAGGACATGTGTTATGCCTTCTATCTTTTTATCTTTTACAAGCTCTGCAATCTTTGCGATGAGTTCTGACCTATGAACAAGATATGGAAGGTCGTGAACTAATATTTTTTGTTTTCCTTTATCATCTGCTACTATCTCACAGTTTGCTCTAATTTTTACTTTGCCACGTCCTGTAGTAAGATAATCTGTTATCCCCTTTTTTCCAAGTATGAGTGCTCCTGTTGGAAAATCTGGTCCTTGTATAATATCAAGTATTTCTTCTATAGCAGTTTCTTTATCTTCTATCTTGTTATCAATTATTTTTATAACAGCATTTACAACTTCTGTGAAGTTATGAGGGGGTATGTTTGTTGCCATACCAACCGCTATACCTGTAGTGCCATTTACAAGAAGGTTTGGAAATCTCGCTGGAAGAACTACTGGTTCTTCGTATTCATTTGAAAAGTTTGGAACAAAATCTACTTCATCCTTATTTATACCATCAAGCATCCAAGATGCCATCTTTGACATCTTTGCCTCAGTATAACGCATAGCTGCAGGAGAGTCGCCATCTTCTGAACCAAAGTTACCTTGTTTATCAATTAAAACTTTTCTATAGTTCCAAGGCTGACCCATACCGACAAGTGCACCATAAATTGAAGAGTCTCCATGTGGGTGATATTTACCCATTGTCTCACCGACTATAGTGGCACACTTTTTTGTCTTTTTATCTGGTGTAACTCCAAGCGCATGAAGAGCATATAAAATACGGCGCTGAACTGGTTTGAGTCCATCTCTTACATCTGGAAGAGCACGAGAAACTATTACCGACATAGAATAGTCAAGATAACTATTCTCCATCGTCTTCTTTAGATCTACCTCTTTAATTTTGTCAAATACATTTGGTTCCATTTTTTATTCTTTTATTAATAATCGAAAACTTCTGCTGTTTGTTTTAATACCATTACTGAGCCAACATTTAATCTTTTTTTAATGTCATTTACAATTTCATATAATGTTTCTTCCGAAACCCTATCCATCTCAAGAACAAGTGTTTTCTCAGTATGAACAACTCCTTCTTGTTTATAACCTCCACTTGCATTATAAATTGTATAAGAAGCATTATGATTAATGCATATCGTTTTTACCGTTTCAAGTGCTGCATTTTCATCTATGAGTTGTCTTTTTTGATTTTTATCAGTTAAGCCAATATAGACATTGTATGAAATGTCTTCTGCAACAACTGACTCTTCTGCTCTAGTTCTATAAAAACTTGAAACTCTTACGATACTTATAGCAGATAAAATAAGTGAAAGGGCAACCGCAATGATTAGCGCTGGATGTGCTCCTTCAATTTTTTTAATTCTTTTTTCCATGATTATTTCCTTTCGGGACGACAGGATGTTGTCCCCTACATAGGGCTCTGCAAGCATTCGCCTCTACGAGATTATACGTCTAAGTTTTGGACGTACTTAGCGTTTTCTTCTATGAATAGACGGCGAGGTTCTACTTCATCACCCATGAGAGTTGTAAAAGTCAAATCTAGTTCTGATGCTGCATCGTCATTCATATTTACACGGAGAAGTACTCTTGTCTCTGGATCCATTGTTGTTTCAGCAAGTTGCTCTGTATCCATTTCACCTAAACCTTTAAATCTTGACACATCTGCATCATCTCCAAGTTCTTTTACTCTCTCATCTTTTTCTGCATCTGAATATGCATAGAAAGATTTTTTTCCTTTTGAAACTTTAAAAAGTGGTGGTTGAGCAAGATACACATGTCCTTCTTTTATAAGCCCTGGTAAAAATCTATAAATAAATGTAAGCATAAGTGTTGCAATGTGTGCTCCGTCTACATCAGCATCTGTCATAATTATAATTTTGTCATAACGAAGTTTGCTTATGTCAAACTCATCTTTTATTCCTGTACCAAATGCGGTAATCATACCTGTGATTTCTGCATTTTCATACATCTTTTGTTCATTTGCTTTTTCTACATTTAAAATTTTTCCACGAAGAGGCATAACTGCTTGATAACGACTATCTCTTCCATCTTTTGCTGGACCAAGCGCTGAATCTCCCTCGACTATAAATATCTCACATTTGCTTGCATCTCTTTCGCTACAGTCTACAAGTTTTCCAGGAAGTCCGCCGCCTTCAAGAGCAGATTTTCTTCTTGTAAGATCTCTTGCTTTGCGAGCTGCCTCTCTTGCTTTTCTTGCAAGGATTGATTTATCGCAAATTGACTTTGCAATGTTTGGATTTTGTTCTAAGAAATATTTAAAGTTGTCTGACAGCACAGACTGAACTGCAAACTGAGCTTCACTGGTACCAAGTTTTTGTTTGGTCTGTCCTTCAAATTGTGGGTCTTCTACTTTTACAGAAATAATAGCAGTAAGACCTTCTCTTATATCTTCACCTGAAAGATTTTCATCATTTTCTTTTAAAAACTTATGTTCTTTTGCATAATCATTTATAACTTTTGTAAGAGAGTTTTTAAATCCAGTTAGATGAGTTCCACCTTCTGGTGTATTAATATTATTTACAAAAGAATAAATTGACTCTTGATATTCTTCACTATGCTGAAGAGCTACTTCTACGAGTATATTATCCTTTGTTCCTTCGCAGTAAAAAACTTTGTCATAGGCGAGAGCTTTTCCTTTATTCATAAACTGAACAAATTCTTTTATGCCGCCTTCATAGTGAAAAGTTTTTTCTTTTTCTTTTCCTTCTCTTTTATCAATTAAGGTTATTTTAAGTCCTTTTGTAAGGAAGGCTGTCTCTCTAAGTCTTGTCTTTAGTGTGTCATAATTATAAATTGTAGTTTCAAAAATTGTATCATCTGGAACGAAATGAACTTCTGTACCATGTTTATCTTTTTCACATTCACCAATTACATCTACTTTGTTGATTGGTTTTCCTGTGTTGTAACTCTGTGAATAAATTTTTCCATCTCTATAAACTTTTACAGTGAGTTCTTTTGATAATGCATTTACGACTGAGGCGCCTACACCGTGAAGTCCTCCTGAAACTTTGTATCCTCCGCCACCAAATTTTCCACCTGCGTGGAGAACTGTGTAAACTATC
>JAFXWR010000221.1 GCA_017542725.1 Lachnospiraceae bacterium
ATGAAGGAAATACAATTTCTGACTTTGGAAAAGAAGAGCAGAAGAGAAAAATTTCTTGTCAAACATCTATTATTCCACTTGAGTGGGACAGCAGAAAGATAAATGTTATTGATACTCCAGGATTTTCAGATTTTGTTGGTGAAGTTGAGGAGGCCTGTGGTATAGCAGACGCTGCTGTTATAGTAGTTAATGGAAAATCTGGAATCCAAGCAGGTACAAAGAAATCATGGGACATGTGTGACAAATATAAACTCCCAAGATTTATACACGTTACAAATATGGATGACAACAATGCATCATTTAGACAGGTGGTTGATGATGCTACAGAACTTTTTGGAAAAAAAGTTGCACCTATCAACCTTCCTATTCGTGAAAATGAAAAGTTTGTTGGATATGTAAATATCATTTCTAAGAAGGCTTATAAGTGGCAGGGTGATCAAGCTGTTGAGTGTGAAATTCCTGACTACAACAAAGAATATCTTGAGAAGTATAGAGCTATACTTCTTGAATCAGTTGCAGAGACATCAGAAGATATGATGAATAGATATTTTGCCGGAGAAGAGTTTTCAGAGTTTGAGATTCGTTCAGCTCTTAAGAATAATGTCTGCAATGGTTCTATAGTGCTTATGGGTATGGGATCAAATATGCTCGCACAAGGTATATATACTACTCTTGACGATATAATCAAATACTTCCCATCTCCAGACCAAAAAGAATTAAACGGTATCAATAAAAATACAAATGAATTAGTTGGACTCAATTATGATTTCTCAAAGCAAAAATCTGCTTATGTATTTAAGACAATGGTTGACCCATACATTGGTAGATATTCATTTATAAAAGTATGTAGTGGAGTTCTTAAAACTGACGACATACTTTATAATGTATCTAAGGAAGAAGATGTGAAGATTGGGAAGATATATGTCTTGTCTGGAAATAAAGCCCAAGAAGTATTTGAACTTCATGCAGGAGATATAGGTGCACTTGCTAAACTTTCAAATACTAAAACAGGCGATTCGCTTGCAACAAAGAATTTACCAGTTATGTTTGCAAAGACAGAGATAAGTAAACCATATACATATAAAGCATATAGAGCAAAAGAGAAGAGTGAAATAGATAAACTTGCTCAAGCAATTGCTAAACTCTGCGAAGAGGACTTAACTCTTAGATCTGTAAATGATACAGCAAATCATCAGATGCTTCTCTATGGTATCGGAAATCTCCAACTTGAAATGGTTGCAAGCCGTCTCTTAAATGAGTATAAGGTTGAAATTATATTAGAAGAGCCAAGAGTTGCATTTAAAGAAACTATAAGAAAGACATCAGATGTAGAATATAAACACAAAAAACAATCAGGTGGTCACGGGCAATATGGCCATGTAAAGATGAGATTCTCTCCATCAAATGATTTTGATAATGCATTTGACTTTGGAACTGAAGTTGTAGGCGGAGCTGTTCCTAAGAACTATTTCCCAGCAGTTGAGAAAGGTCTAGCAGAATGCTGTGAGAAAGGACCTCTTGCTGGATATCCAGTAGTAGGTGTTAAGGCAGTGCTTTATGATGGATCATTCCACGAAGTTGATTCATCTGAAATGGCATTTAAACTTGCAACTATAGGAGCATTTAAAGATGGATTTATGAAAGCAAGTCCATGCTTGCTTGAACCAATAGTTACAGTTAGGGTTATAGTTGATGACAAATTTACAGGTGATGTAATAGGTGATCTTACTAAGAGAAGAGGTAGAGTTCTTGGTATGAACCCTATACAAAATAAAAAGACTCAGATTGAAGCAGAAGTTCCACAGATGGAAATGTACGAGTACACTACTACACTTAGTTCTATGACCGGTGGTACAGGTTCATTCTCATATGAGTTTGCAAGATATGAGGAAGCACAAAAAGACATCTGCGACAAAGAAGTAGAAAAAGCAAAAGCTATGAGAGAGGCTGAGAAAGACGAATAATTATGAAAAAAATGACAAAAAAATCAAGCAAAAAGAAATCTAAATCTTTATTTGCTAGTAAGAAAAAACAAAACAACAATAATATTAAAATAGCATTTTATATTGTATTTATTATAGTTGTGTTGTTTGTATTGTATTTTATTAATTTTAAAAAACCAAGGCAGTCAACTACTACAAATGAAAATGCTGTTATAAGTGAGATATTTAATCCTGATAGTTCAAATGTGATTGCATTACCAAATTCATTTAAAGTGTATAAGCAAAGTGATGCTGATACAAGCGGACCTGCATGTATCATGGCTGTTCTATCATATTTTGGTCATGATGAAATATTTACTATAGATCTTATAACAAATATGAAATCTAAACACGACGCTTTTCATAGAGGAACCTGCGTTAATCAAATCAAGGAAATACTCACAACTTTAAAAATAAAGTATTGGACTAATGATAATTATAAAGAGATTCCGAGTTTGTCAAATGAAAAAGTTGGAGTTAGTTTAATTGAAAAAGCAGTTGGAAATGGCCACCCAGTAATTGTAGGATGGAATAAGAATCCTGGGCAGTGGTCTTTAGTGGTTGGATATGATAATAAATCTACTGGTAGTGTTGAAGATGATGAGATTATCATGGTAAATACTGACCCTAAATCTAATGCTGATGCTTATAATAGAGTTACAGTAAAAGAATTTGTATCAAAATGGACTTTTGACAATGTATTTAGTAAGGAGCCATCGGCTCAAGAAAAAAATAGCAAATGCTTTATAATAGTTGAGAAGAATTAATAAAATTTTATGGAGCACCTCGTAAGAGGTGCTTTTAAATATTAAGGTAAGACAATAAAACTTGTGAGTAAGGATGGTTGGTCATAAATTATGAAAAAGTACTCAATGTTTTGTTATCTATTAACAGCAATATTTTATATAGTTCAAGTAAGCGTGCTTGGATACACTGTTTATTTTTTGGTGGAAAATGGATATATAGCTGCACAAATTAGTATACTTATGGGTGTCTTCGGAATAATAGCAGCTATAACGCAGCCTACACTTGGATACATAGCTGACAGGAATAAAAATATTGATTTTAAGAGAATACTAACTTGGATTGGATTTGCAGTTATTATTTTATTCATTGCACTATATTATTTTTATAAAAGAAAAATCGCTAGTGGATTACTTTTTGGAACTATATATTTATCTACAAACAACATGTCTCCATTTATAAATGCAAGTTGTTTCTATTATACAGATAGAGGTTACAATGTCGACTATGGCATAGCAAGAGGATGTGGTTCGTTTTCTTTTGCAGTTGTTTCATATATATTAGGTAACATTATGCATAAATATGGTGCTAGACTTGTTGCGGTCAATGGTATTGTGTCATCTATTATATTATTCATATTCATTATAATTATGCCAAGACTAAAAGATGCTAGCATAGTAATAAAAAAAGAAACTAAAATTGAAAGTAAAAATACTTCCCATACTAACATAATAATGAAGTATCCATCATTTTTTCTGATGGTACTTGCTGTTATATTTGCCATGTGTTTCCAAAACTCTGATTGCGGATATATGATTAATATTATAGAAGAACTTGGTGGAGATAGTTCACATCTTGGACTTGCGAATGCCATAGCGGCTATGGTGGAAATACCTATTATGTTTTTAATATCTAAAATGCTTAAAAAGATACATGTCAAGAAAATGATTTTAATTGCATGCGCCTTTTATATAGTAAGAGCCTTTGTCTTTCATATAGAAAGTATGACAGCCATATATGTAGCACAAGTTTTACAGATGTTTACTTTTGCAATACTTATACCATCATCAGTTTATTTATCTGATGATATGATGCAGGAAGAGGATAAAAATAAGGGACAGACATTTATAGGTATGGCAGTTACCACAGGTCTTATACTTGGTACCTTTGTAGGAGGACAACTGATATCTATAGGTGGAACCGACTTGCTCGAAATAGGGTGTATAGTAATAGCAGGGATAAGCTTTATTTTTGCATTTTTGGGGAATGTAGTAAAAAATTAGCACTCTCCACTTGACATTGCTAACAAATTGTGTTATAATGCCCTGTGTTAAAAAAGGGCATTTTTAATTAAATATATATGGGTAAATGCTTGCAGAGCCACATTATAGGGGCGAACGCTTGCGGAGCCCGAAGGAGGATAAATATGAAATTAAAACCATTATTTGACAAAGTAGTTCTTGAACAAAAGAAACAAGAAAAGACAACAGCATCTGGAATAGTACTTCCAGGTTCTGATAAAGAGATGCCTATGCAAGGCAAAGTTGTAGCAGTAGGACCTGGTGGCATGGTAGATGGCAATGAAGTTAAGATGGAAGTAAAAGTAGGACAAGATGTAATCTACTCAAAATATTCTGGTTCTGAAGTAGAAATCGACAAAGTTAAATATGTAATACTTAAGCAAAGCGATATATTAGCAATTGTAGAATAATTTTGGCTCGCATAGCTCTCCCATACAATTGATGTAGGGCAAAGCTCACGAGCTAATAATGTAGGGGACGACATTCTGTCGTCCATCGTATGGGCGAGTTTCACGAGCCCGAAATATAGGAGGTAAAAAATTATGGCAAAAGAATTAAAATATGGTGTAGAAGCAAGAGAAGCTTTAAAAAAAGGTGTTGACCAAGTTGTAAAAGCAGTTGGTATTACTCTTGGACCTAAGGGAAGAAATGTTGTTATAGA
>JAFXWR010000222.1 GCA_017542725.1 Lachnospiraceae bacterium
ATAGCCACCATACTTTTTTCTGACTTCCTTTTGTATAATGTTGTGGACTATTTTTATTTCTTTTATAATTCCATTCTTTAATAAGTTCAGGATTAGTTGTAATTAAATCATTAAATCCCTGCAAAATTCGTTGCCCTGTGCAATAGGGACAACCTTGTCCTCGTACTCTATGTCCTATATCAGCTTGATACTCGTGTCCTTTTTCACACACCCACCATACTTTCTTTTCAGAACCCTTAGAAACTATCTGTGGTGTTACAATTCCATTTTTTACATAATTCCACTCTGTCAAAAGTTCTGGATTAGTTATACTCAAATCATTATAGCCTTGCAAAACTTTTTTATTTCCACAATAAGGACACATACTTGCATAAGTTGCCCGAGTTACAATACTTGTTTGCCATTCATGACCGTTTTTACATTTCCACCATACTTTTTTCTGACTTCCTTTTGTATAATCTTGTGGTGAATCTATATTTTTATCATAATTCCATTCTTTCGCAAGTTTCGGATGTGTTGTAACCAAATCATTAAACCCTTGCTTAACTAGTCTATTACTACAATAAGGGCATCCATGTCCATAGTTTCTGCTACAAATTATTGCTTGCCACTCATGCCCTTTTTCACATTTCCACCAAACTTTAACCCCACTACCGCTTGTATAATCTTGCGGTGTCTTTTCATTCTTCTCATAATTCCACTCTTTAGCAAGTTCAGGATTTACCGTTGCTAGGTCGTTTACACCTATTATTAACTTAGCCATGATATACTATTACTCCTTATAAAACGTTAAACTAAAATTATATTAACATATAAACAAAGCCTTGTCAATAAAGGGTTTAATTACATTTATACGTTTATTTACATAAATAAAACCCCTTAATCCAACTTGAATTAAGAGGTTTATTACTACAAAATGTACTGTTTATCTTCACATCACCTAACTGGATAATCTATATCAGAACCAACAATCTCCTTACCACCAACCAATTTATCATAATTATTCTGCAAAAGATACTTTCTTATATACAACAAGTCTTCTGTTGTTGTCATTGAAACTCGATTAGTATTCTGAAAATCAAAGCAACATGGTCTCATACCCAAATTAAACAAAAACTGACTCGTAGCATACGTTTCGATAACTCTTTGTAAATTTCTATTCAAATGCACATAAGGAATACTCTCAGAAGTATCAACATTTTCTAATGTAAACTCTGGCGTAAAACCATCTCTATTAAACTCTTCATCAACGTCAAGACTATCAACAGTATTCATTACAAACAATAATCCTGTAATACCGTCTTCATCATGAGATTCTAAGTCTAAGGAAACAACAACACCTTCTGTAGGTATATTAAAATCCTTACGAATTTTAGCATCTGTTATCTCTACCGATACATCACAAAAAACACCTGTATCATTAGCATTATTAAACTGAATACCCTTAATAATAAATGTGTTACCTAAATCATTCAAATCAAAATAAATTTCCTTTGTTGTTCTCATAACTAAATCATCCTTTCGTAAATAAAAAATTGTGTAATTTCAAGTCTTTTACATATTATCACAAAACTAAATCATTGTAAAGCCTTTATTTATAAGGATTTTAATAAGTCTTGCTATAAAATTATGCGCTATCATTATACTTTTATTCTACAAAGAATACTTTTATTATCCAAAGAATATTTATATTCCTAAATAGAATACTAATATTCCTATCTGGAATATTTATATTTCAAAACCCATATTTTATTCTTCTCCAAATACCCTCTTTATCAAGCTATATGCACATTCATGTGGTATTAACTTTCCATCCTTTGTTGCCATATACTCTTTATCCTCATACTCAAATAACTTTACTCTCTTTCGTATACTTCCATCCTCTGCTACATACCTCTCGTGATAAAATCCTTTTTTACTCATCTCTGATACCTCTCTTTCTCTACTTATTAAAGTTCCCACTTAAATAAAAATTCCGATTCCTTTTTATCTTTCTATTAGTCTAGGTATCATTTTTACAACTATTACGATTTTTACACATAAAAAAAGTTCCTTAATTCCTATCGAATTAAGCAACTTATAATTTATCTTCTTATTTTATTTAAAAGGATTTCCTTAACGTTGAATGTCCATCCCCTCTTTGTATCCTTGTTATTTCTTAAGTTCCTAAAGGTACGGCAATTCTACATCTTTTCCTGTTGCTCCTTTGTAACCTTGTTGTTTCCTAAGTCCCTAAAGGTTTTACGCATCTTTGGTCCTGTTACTCATCCCTTTGTACCCTTGCTGTTTCATATTTACCTAAATGGACTTCATATCTTTATGCAGTTCTGGTACGCCTTTGTAACCTTGCTATTTCTTAAGTACCTAAAGGAATTTTAGGGCATAATTCTATTGCAGTTACACTTTGTACCCTTGTTGTTTCACAAGCCCTAAAGGGTCAATCTTTATTCAGTTTACAAGGATTTTCAAGAGTAACATGGATGCACTCGCTATGCTGGCATTTTAATCCACATTCTCTCGTTAGGGCTAACTAGTCTATCAACGGATAGTCTAGCATACCAAAGATAGCCCGATAGGTAGCTATTTATTGTGTTTACCTATTCACACATTTATTTTATTAGGCTCTGCGCCTATTTATATCTTTATTATTTTACAACCTTATGTTTCCTTTGTACCCTTGTTGTTTCTTTAGTTCTTAAAGTGAACGCAATCGCTTATTACGGAATAGGTGTTCTTTGTATTCTTGTAATTTCCTAAATCCTTAAAGGATAAGCTGCTTTGGATAGCAAGATGTTACACCTTTGTACCCTTGTTGTTTCTTAAGTCACTAAAGGTTCAACTAAGCAAATGTCAGAACAGCATGCCTTTTGTACCC
>JAFXWR010000223.1 GCA_017542725.1 Lachnospiraceae bacterium
AGTAAGGTTTAATTAAGTCACTTTATTTTTAAATTTGTATTTTGTATAATAAAAATGATTTGAACGTTGTTAACTATTACGAGAGGTAAATGTATGAAAAACACTGGTATTTTAAAACGTGGTCTTGCATTGGTCGCTTGTTGCTTAATAGTATCTGTAAATAGTTTAACCGTTTTTGCAGAAAATGATGCTACAACAGAGCAGACTACAGAGCAAACTACTGACCAAACTACTACTGAAAAAGGGAAAAGTACTTTAGGTGATTTGATAGACGCTGGTTTAAGCGCAGCTCATGATATAGGTACGACTATATCTGCCGAAGCAAAAGATATAAAAGATGATTTAGAGCGTACTAAGGAAGCAATTCAGAACGGAGATATAAAGGGTGGCATTGAGAACTTAATAACTGCAGGAAGTGGTAGGGCAGTTAGAGCAACACAGACCGCTTTGGATGTAACTGTAAATCCTATATTAGAGGCTAACGGTAAAGAAGGTGTAGACTTAATAAGCAAATTAAAAGTTGCTGATAGTTCAGCGTTACAGAATGTAGCTACTGCAGCAGAAATACAAGAAAAGGTAGTAAATCATGCTAAAACTTTAGATGAAGTTAAGCAGGATTTAAAGAAATGTAGTGCTTATTCTGGTTATACTGATGAGCGTTTAACCGCTATGGCATGGGCTATTTCGGTTGAAATAACGAGACTGAAAGCGTTAGGATTTAGTCAATCTGCCGCTTGTGGCGTTTTGGCTAATATGAAATCAGAATCGGGTTTTAATCCTTATATTTTGCAAATAGTTAGTGGTACAGATAAGTCTTATAATATGGCTACTAGTTGGGATATATTTAGTATAGACGCAAATATTACCTTGAAGATAGATGATAATGGCGTAGCAAAGAGTCCTTATGAAATTGAGTCTGACCAAGCTAAAGCAGAGTCTTTAATGGTAGCACCTAGTAGAATAAATATGGATTTATCTAGTGTAATTAAGCCAATCGCAGGTATAGGACTTATCCAATTTACAGATTGTAGTACGGATTATACTAAGACACATAGTTATAATGATTTAATAAAAGGATTTAGACGTTCTAATTGTATTAATGAGTGGAGTGGTTTGACAAGTGACCCTTGGAGTGCTGTATTACTTACACAGCAATATCAGTATTGGACAGCTTCTACAAGCACAGATAATACAGAGACCCATGAAAGAACAGATGAAGAGGGTAATACAGAGACATTTGAACTTACTACAACATCTGATAATGCAAAGTTGAGCGTAGGTCAATCTAATAAGATTGTTATGGCTAGTGCCGACCAGCAGTTGTTGTTTATGGATGCAAATGACGCTCCTAATTGCTGGATGACAACCGAAGTGAACCGAGGAACCTTGAAAAAGTATGGCTTGATAGGTGATGAGGATATGACTTATCAAGAGTATAAAAACTTTAGTGGTACTGCACAAGAAGCCGCTATGTTATGGTGTGCTTATATGGAAAGACCGGGAGCTAACCAGTCAACCGTAGTAGAAACAAGAGGTAATAATGTTAAAGATGACGAACTTGTTAAAACCGTTTGTGAATTAACAGAACAGTACTATGGTAGTGCGCTTGATTTGGATAGTATAGCTTCTTATGGTGTAGACCCTAAGAGTGCTTTGATGGAAACAGAGTATGGCGGTGGTATATATTCATCTGATAATTTACAGTCACATAATGCAGCTTTAGCACAGTCAGGTTATTTAAATGAAAGCCAAGCAGCCGACTATATGGTACAGGCAGAGGGTACAATAAGTGAAGAACTTATTGATATGGCAAAGAGAGCATACCTAAATCAGAAAGAACTTAGTTCTTTGATAGAGTGGGAGAACGAAGTAAAGGTAAATTCTTTCGAGAATGTCTTAGTATTGACAGGACGTAGAATAGTTATTTTCCTTGGTATTCTGTTGATGGTTTGGTCTTTGTTATTCTACTTAGCTTATTGGTTTGATACATTAAACAATGTAGTTTATATGGATTTAGTTGGTAAGTTATCATTCGGACATTTGTGTATTGCAGATGTAGCAGAACATTCTACTTACTTCAACAAAGAGGAACCCGGTCAGAAGAAGAAAACCTTACTTATACATCATAGAGATGCCTTTATGATAAGTGCGCTAGGTTTTGCAATAAGTACGTTCTTTGTAACAGGTCTGATATTCAAATGGCTATATGCAATAGTCATGAAGATATATAGTTTCTTACAATGATATACATAATGAGTATAGGGGCGTAAAGCCCCTATATTCTGGCTATAATACGAAATGTTGAGAACTGTTGTTGAATTAAAAGGAAAGGATAGTTATGGAAAATACATTTAATAACAAAGCATTTGAGAATGTTAAAACAAATGTACCTGCAGAAAAGGTAAACTATAAAGGCGAATTTCGTATTATAGGCGAAGTAGTTGACCCTATGGTGATTGGCTATGTTTTGATGAGAGAAACTGATTTTATGCTGAAAATGTTTAGTACTCAGCAGGTAGTATCTTTATTGCAACGTGGTTACACATTTGTAAACGCCAAGTTGGGTAAAGATGGTACAATTGTTAATACTGAACTTACATCTAAATCTATGAGTCGATTACCTAAATTTGATAGAAACCTAAGAGTAATAGCAGGACAGGGTATTACTATTATTGGAGAAATTTATTCCAAATCAAAATTAGTTGGTTATCGTATTTTAGATACTAATAATCAAAAACAAGATATATTAGAGTCAGAGTTGATTGTTTTGGCTACCAGAGTACCTTTGATAAATGCCAAGGTTGTAAGAAAGAATGATAAGCCTTTTGTAGCATCTTTAAAGGGTGAATTTACTGTAATAGAAAAAGCAGACGTAGCAAAAATGAAAAATGCTATGGATAAAAAGAAAAAGGCACAGGAGTATA
>JAFXWR010000019.1 GCA_017542725.1 Lachnospiraceae bacterium
GTGTAATATTAGGGTAGCTGGTGAGAATTTCTATGTAGAAAATCCTTTAGACCCTACAAGTTATTTTGAATTAGATTATAGTGGTAATCTCGCAAAGGGTCGTTATATGGTATTTAGTCAGAGTGAACAACATTATTATGGTTTGAAAGACTCTGATTTAACACCCGTAGAGCGTAAGATTATTGAGGTAGAGAATAACGTATATCAGAAATCATTACAGTTGATGAACTACTATACAATGTCAGATGAGGTTTTGATACAGGCTTACTCAATGATACAAACATTTGAGTTTAATAAAGCATTTAGTCAAAAGAACGTAGTAAGTTCTGCAATAGCTTTATATCCACAAGGATTTGAGTTAAAAGCATTTTCTTATGACGCTTATTTAAGACTTATAATGGCAGGTAGTTCAAATAAGATAACCTTACAGAATGTAGATGACTCAGGTAATAGTGAGAGTATTTACAGTAAGATAATGTCAGGTACAAGTATTTTCTACGGTGTATTCTTGCTGATAAATGATGTACTTTGTGTATACATCATACCATTACTACGTTTTATCTTTGTACTCATATTATTCTTTATGAGTGTAGCTATGATAGTATTTGGTGCAATTAAGCTATATGATGATACGGGTATGACTATGTTAGCAATAGTTTGGCAGAGTTTAGTTAAGCCTTTATTGCAATTCACAGGTATAACCGTAGGATTAGCCCTTATAGTTTCCTTGTTGATGTATGGTGGTCCTAATGGTGTTACAGCTACAACACAGACAATATCGTTAGGTGACCCTACAATGACATTGATTTGCTTAATAGTTTTGAACTGTGCAACTATATTGTTGTATTTCAAATTATTCATGCACACATTCAAAGATTTAGTGAAGTACATGAAAGCTATTGGAGCAAGTGTAACTGGTGCAGTACGTGGAGCAATCGGAAATATTACTAAGATGGCATTTGGTTTAGGCGTTGCAGGTCAACTTAAACGTCTGATGGATGCACAGAATAGTAGTGTTGTAAGTGATGGTGCTATGTCGGCTGCAGCAAGAGGTATGAGAAATACAGGTCAGCTTGCGGCAGGTGTTGCAGACCAAGTTGGAGATGCTATCGGTGGTGCAGGTTCAGGATTAGCAAGTGCAGGCGGTGCTTTAGGTGGTGCATTAGGAGGACTTGCAGGTGAAGGACCTAGCGGAAATTCACTTAACACAGGTAATAGCCAAGTAGATGATACTTATAATAATATGAGTGATGCTGGTAAGAATAACGTATCAGATAAAGACAAGAACAAGATGACAGAGGGTATTACTAATTCTCGTCAGAATGTTAAAGATAAGTATGCTGATTTACAAGGTGCAAAGAGCAAGTATGACGATTATCAGAAAGCTAAAGCTGAAAAACACGCTAATACACATACAGGTAAGTATGAAAATGCTAGAGAAGCACTTGGAAAAGAGGGTGCTAACTTCAAGGAAGCTGCAACTGCCTTTAAGAATAGTAAAGGAGCCGCCAAGGGTACAGCATTTGCAAATATGGTTAGTAGCGGTGCAAAACAAGTTGGTAATGGCTTAACCGCAGCCAAAGAGGGTGCTATGTCAGCACCAGCACGATTTGTCAAAGCAAAGGTTGGCAAGCATTTTGGTGGTGGCTTTATGGACGGTGTTGTTCATGCAAAAGAAAATAATTTGAAGAATGATGTCAATAAAGCACAAGGAGCGTATGATGCAGCTCGTAAGCAACATAATCGTGTTGTAAATAATGCAAGTAATAGATTAAATGGATTAGAGAGACAAGCAAATTATAGCGGTGACTCAACAGATAAGTCTATTGCAAGGCATAATGCAAAACGAGGTACTTCAGTACAGAGACGTCAGGCTAATGTAGTAAACTTCTCAGCAGCACGAAATAAAAAAGGTACTCAAGCAAGTAGAGCCTAATTGATTTACTACTGCATAGTGGGGTAATACTCACTATGCAGTTATTAAAGGAGTTTTAGTTATGGTTGATATGACACCACAAGTAGGAGATTATTCTATACAAATACCTATAACCTTTGATTATAAAGGTGGTAGAGGTGAGAATAGTAAGAAAAACAATATTATTCTTGGAGTAGTATTTGGCGTATTGTTTATTGCAACAATAGTAGTATTTTTGTTAATAAATGGTTTGGAATGGTGGCAAAAGATACTTTATATTTTAGCAGCCTCCTATATTTGGCTAGTTATTGCTAGATTTGTAGGGTTTAATGAAATTTATTATAGTGATATTTATGAAACATTATTAGAGCGAGATTTTACGCTTTATACCGAGGATATGTGGCAAATATTTAATATAGATGTGACTTATCCTTATGTTTGTTATTTTAAAAACGGAATGAAGGGTATTTTTGTAAATATGGTAAGAGATGCGATTACTGGAAAGCCAGAATCCGCAGTTTTCGACCATTATAATGCTATAGCTAATGCTTATAATATGGCACATTCACTTAATATGAATATTGTTCATGTAGATTATATGGACACAGTAGGTAATGATACAAGATTACAGACAATGAAACAGGAGGCTAATTCAATAGCCAACCCTAAGATGAAAGATATTATACAGAGCATTTATATTAACTTAGAGAACGAAATGGGTAATAATTATGCGTCTCATGATATTTATTTGTATCTGACAAGAGATGATAAATCCTCATTTTTATATAATGTGCAACGTGTTTCAAATGTTATGTGTGGCGGTAACTTTATATCTTATACAATTATGGATAGAGATGATATAAATACAATGGTTAAGGGCGTATTTAATATTCATGATTTCAGTATTTTAAAGGCTTGCCATAGATTGATAGAGGGAGAACTATTACCGGGTATTCGTCCAATTTCAGTTATACATGGAGATGGAATAGTAGAAACTATCAATAAGACTACTGCTGAAGAAGAAAGAGACCGTGAGATGGAGTTGCGTAGATTACAAGACGAGCAAAATGAGAAATTGGAGCGTAGACATAAGGCTAGAAAAGAAGCAAGAGAAGCAAAAAAGAACAAAAAGATGGGTAAAAATGAACCTACTACGCAAGATAATAATATAGATAGTTTAGATTTGTTTTAATCTTGTTTAGTTATATATAAAAATTATTTATATAGATTTATAAAATATAGTTAGTTTAAGTAATATGGATAAATTAAGTTAGATAGAAAAATTTCTATGCAAATATTATTTAAATTACTTGACTGTTGAAATAGAACTTATTTAAAGGAGATACAAAATGAGATTAGCATTGATTTACGGTCCAAAATCACAAAATATGGCAGAGATTATTAAGACTATTAAAGACAATATTGATATAGATTGTTTTAATGATATACCTGAGTTTATAGATATGTCATTAAAGCGTAATATCGTGTATGATAGACTTTTGATGCCCTCGACTTTTGCTAATGAGTCTACTTTAGCAGATTTGGAACAGTTTTGGCGTTCTTATATGTATAACACAAGCATTATTATGTTGTGTAAGGCAGGAGAGGACGAGGAAAAGGGTAAATATTTCCAAAAACATTTTGTATCTACTAATGTATGTGCTATGTTTGTGGATAACAAACAGAAAAATTCTACTATTTTGGCTGATGCTATAAGTAAGCCTATGACTTATATTAATGAACAGTATGGTTTAAATACTGAAATGAATATTGAAGATGATGAGGGTGAGGTTGTATTTATGAACAATCAAACACCCACACCAGAAGAAACACAAGCTACACAACAGAACACACAAGAGGTTGTTCAGAATACAC
>JAFXWR010000020.1 GCA_017542725.1 Lachnospiraceae bacterium
AATAAAATAACCTGTGGTTTTGGGTCTTTCTTCAACGTAGAAAACAATGTAGTTTTTAATTGTGAATTACCCAAATACTCATCAAAACTAACAGGTCTATATAATCTATGATAAGGTAATTTTTGTTCTTCTGCCATTTACCCTTTTCTCCTTATTTTGCGTAATAACAACTATACGGTTCAAATTCTACTATACCATAAAACGGATTCTTTATACCACGCTTTTCTGCATCCATTTCATTACCGATAACTTTCATAAGAAAGCCTTTTCTATTTGTGCCATCCCCATACTCAAAACCATTAATAGCATCGTATTTTTCTAACTGTTGTTTTATTATTCTTGAAACAATCTCATAATCAAAATCAAATGAAAAACGCTCCCATCCATCAGGTACGTGTTCAAAACCCCATCCTATGCAATAACTACCACTTAGCGTTATCTGATATACCAACAAACAACCTCTTGCTTGCTCATCTTTAGATAGGCGTTCATCTTCTCCTGATAAATGTAGAGCGAACTTTAATGCATTTTCTATATATTCAGGTTCTAATAAACCTGATATTTCTAATATTTGATTACTCGAAAACATCATCTATACGTACCTCAACTATTTCTGAATATTAGAGCCAATAGATTCTACAATCTACTGGCTCTTTCTATCATATACTTTTCAACAGTTTAAATCAATCCTCTGATTCACCCTCTGCAGGTGTTTCATCATTGTTTACCATTGTTGACATAAAGTATGCTGTAAAGGCTGCTGCGTTATCCTTATGTGCTTCCTTATCCTCTCCGAGATTACCCTTGGCTGTCTTTTTCTTTGTATTTGTAAAGAGATTTCCAAATGTATCTACATATTCCTCCTTACATACAGCAATAGGTCTCTTTGAATCAGGCTGTGTTACAAGTTCTGCTACAAACTCCATAGAAGTCTTAATAGAACCTGCTCCACCCTCTCTTCTCAAACAAGGTCTAGGAGTCTTTCTACTCTTACTCTTCTTGATGATAAGGTTAACTACGTTACCCTCACCACTAATCTGTCCAGCATAACAATCCTGTCCAATGAACATTCCTGTTTCCATAATGTTAAGCTGAATAATCTCGCCTGCCTTATGGTCTTCCCAAGTGATACTCTTTTCTACGTCATCAAAAGACTTAGCACCTTCCTTATAAGGAATATGTGGAACCCTTGCGTCTCCTAATAACTCGAACTTATAGCCTACTACCTCATAACAAGGTATATCTGTCTTTAAATGGCTATCCTGTCTGCTCTGTTTCTTCGCAGGATTTGCAAGGCATGTAATAAACTTAACCTCACTTGATTTCACGCCTTCCTTTGCTTTCTCTTCCTCTGTCTTGTTGGCACGTATTGCACGTCCCTTATTCTGGAACTCTTTACCTGCTGTTGTGCTAGTAAGATTTACCAAATTTCTTGTGTTGTCATCAAAAGCACTTGACTCTAATGACTGCGCTTCTTTTGCAAATAAACCCATAGTGACCTCGCTTTCTTACTTTAATATTTATATTTTAATGTTAAATTAGGTTTTGTATCTAAACTAAAAAAGTTTATCTAAACCATTTCTAATTCAGTATAAATTTTTTATTACATAAAGTCAATAAAAAAAATCAAATTAAAGTGAAAAATTTTCACCTAAACTCCGCATAAATACTACATATTTGAGCAATTCGTTGTTATTAAAGGATTAGCTAAAATGTTAAAAAAATTCAAGTTAAAATAAAATAAGATTTGGCTTATTTAAAACCAAATCTTATATGACTCTTATGTTATATTTTGTTAATTTAATACTTCGTAAATTGTTGAGTATAAATATTATACATAACACCTGTATATTTATAGCCTTTTATCAACCTATCTTTATATTGAAAAGTACCTAAGTCTACCTTTCTCTCAAAATTCTGCATACCCTTCATTGTCTGCATTGTATAATTAAATATTAAACTATTACCCTCTATTTTACAAGGTATACCTGCACTTAATCCAACTGAACATAAATAATTATAGGCTCTCTGCCGTCTCTCTAATTTCATTCTCTCTGCTTTATTTGGTTCCAATCCATACCATTTCATAGCCTATCTCCTTTCAAGTAAATATATACAAATCCTCTTTTATTAACGGTATATACCATGTAGGTAATCCTGTTATATGCGCTATATTCTCCCATAAATACTCAGGTAATATTACCTTACTATCTATTTTCTTTTTATACCAACTAAATAAAGTACTATATACTTTATAATATTTATTTACTTCTTGTTTCTCTAAAATTGCTTTGAAATCTTCTAATACTAATTCTGACTGTATCGCTTTATATTGCTCTCTTAAAGCTATCATCAAAGTATAATTTCTACCCTCTACTTTCGGTTCATACTCTTGTTTTCGCTCTAAACTTAAAACAAAGGTACTAACCTCTTGTGGTAAGGTATTGTTAGCAAGACACAATAAACTTAAAAACTTTACAACTTCATACGGAACAGAAACCTTAGATTTATATTCATTCTCATCTATACAAACAAGATTTACTATCTTACGTCCATCTAATTCTACGCCCTCTATACCATGCTCTATAGCTAAAGTGTATAATCTATTCTTATCTACGCTAAAAAATCTATTATCTGCCTTATTTCTTAGCCAATATTATAATTGTTGTTTCTCTCGAATTGTTATTAACTGTAAGTCTATCCTTGGATTACTCAGGTTTATTTGCTTTTTAGGTTTATTAGTATCATTTATCTTTTTTACAGACTCGAAATTAAAAACACTAGGTATCTTTCCACACTTATCTATCAGTTTATTACCCGATGCTAACCTTAAATTTGTTACATCAAGATTTCCCTCTCTTATAGCTACTTTTAATTGGTCTGCAGGTAAATACTGTATTTCTCCGTTAGCTAACTGTATATTATATCCTACGATTGTTATATGCTTATTTCTTACCTTTGAAAGACAAGTTGCAGTCTGCATAATACATATAGTCTCCTTTATTTGTTCAATATATTATAATCTTATCTAAATGAATTTTAATTTTATCTGACATAAAAACATACACAACTATGCACGATTACCGATTTTTGCAAAGTTTTATTACTTATAATACAACAAGAAAAAAGGATTTACTTACTAGTAAATCCCTTCATTCATACTTCTTATTAGCATACCTTTATTTTCATTCAATCTATACCTTATTTTCGCATTTAAATCAGCAATACTCTCGTCAGTAGTTCTCCTACTTTTAGGTACTCTTGTCATTTTTACATTTAAGCCTGCTTTATTTAATTCTTGTTGCATTTGTTTATTCCAATTCATAGTGTACCTCTTTGATAATTCACTAGTTTAACTATATGTCATTATAACTCTTCAATAAATCTATACCAAGTAATAAACTTCAATAAAACATTAAACAAAGAGGATAGTCTTTCGACTACCCTCTCTAATTATGGTTTAATCACTATAATCCTCAATAGTTATATCAACCTGTGTACCTAAAGGTGTTTCATAATGAATTCCATCATCAGGCATTACATAACTATTAGTTAGCCCAGTACCCTTTTCCTTCTTGTCCATAATATTTTCAAGTACTGTCCTTCCGTTTCCTTCACCCCAATATGAGTTCTTACTACTTACACTATCTAAATAATTTTCATTGATGAAACGTACATGTTTCATAATATTTGCATCATTTAAATCAAGTGTAGCCTCATCATTTACCAAAATAATACTGATTGTACGATACTTGTCATCTTGTTTATTTGGCTTTTCATCATCATTAGGTTTATTAGGGTCTGGTGTACCTGATGGTCCATGAGGATTACTTTCTACCTCATCTGTACCATCTACATCATAAGGCCAATCTGGTGCATCTCCGGGGTCTGGTAAATCTGGTCTTG
>JAFXWR010000224.1 GCA_017542725.1 Lachnospiraceae bacterium
GCTAATAATTACTCGCTTACTATTATTAGGCGAAAATTCAGGATGATAATTGATTTCACCCTTCTTTGCATTACCCGCATAGTCTATTAAGTCAAAAAAAACCTTATCTCTCATTTCAGACACATTCACCTTTTGCTCTTTTGCATTAGGCTGATTTCCTAGTCCGTTCATGTTGAAACCTTGCATCATTTCATGTTCCCCTTTACTTCTTACCTTATTATGAATAGTTAAATTTAGTACTAATATTATAAAACCTTACATACTTATATAATTATAAATAAAAAAAGAGAACAGATAACTAACATCTGTTCTCTTCTATCTAAAATAAAAATTTTAACAACTAAACTATTATTCTTGAACTATAACTCCAAGTTTAATAATATCCTTGTCTACAGGCTGATACCACATATCCATATAACCGCTATCACCATTAACTGCAAAATATAAATCAATATCTACATAAGATGACGCTCCAAGTGTAACCGCTTGTGGAGTCAATGTTTCATCCCAAGTATTATCTATATCTCTCAATACAGTATTATTATTTGATGAATATGTAGAGTCTAACAATGTTCTTAAGGAGAAGTTTGTCAAATTCAATACTACTTCATTCTCTGTCTTATTCATAATAGTAGCACTAACCACATATACATTCTTATTTGACAAATCCTGATTATAATTAGCAATAATCTTCATATCACTATCTTCATATACAAGTTCAGGATATTGAATTTGTACTTCTTCTACTTCTGCAGGTACTTCAACTATAACACCACCTGTTATATCATTTACAGTATTCAAGAAGTCTTCCACAATCAAAACATTATTCTTATCTGTACCCGTTAACAAATCTTTCTGGTCAATTAAATTCTTATAGATTTCAATATACTTATCTACTGTCAATGTAGTTAAATATACACCTGTCTGCTCTGGCATAGAATTTACAATATCAACCAAGGATTGCTTAATAGTTTCAGAAATTCTATCAGGACTCATAGCTGTCTGCTTAGACAACTGAATACAAGTAGGATTTAAATAATCAATTACACGGTTAAACTTATCTAACAAGAATGTAAAACACTCTACATTGTTCTTACCAGTAAACAACTGATTAAGCTGAATTACATTACCTGTATCAAGTTCTACCTTTGTATCTGCACCTAACTTTCTTGTCAAACTAAGGTCTATATCATAAAACTTAGTATCTGACTGAAATTGCATTCTTAAATCTGCCTCAGCAACATTTTCGCCACCCATTGACTGATAATGTCTTGCACTACCAACAGCCTGCAGATTAGTCATATCTAAATTGTTAGTATTAAAATATACTTGCAAAGGGTTTATAGCATATAAGAAATTGTCTTTTTCTCTAACCATCTGCTTTGCTTGATTCTCATCTAACAAATTATTAGCCTGCAACTTATCTATATAAGCGTCATATACACTAGAACTATTCAAGGCAAGAGTCTTTACCTTATCAGCTATATTCTTACCTGTTGTACTACCAATATTGATATGCTGTGTTGAACCACCCTCTGATATAGATGTAGAATAACACTCTTTGCCAATACAATCTGTAAGATTATTCTCTAAATAATAAATCAAAGTATTTAACTTACGAATATTATCAGATAACCCATCAGTAGTTGCACCACAATTTTCTCTTATTACAGTACCATTACCCTCTTCTATTACATAAATCTCATTTTCCTCTGCATAGCGTGAAGGTATTCTAAAATCTTCTTGGTCTATAACCACATACTTAGCACCCTCTGGTATATCTGCACCTAATGACATCAAATATGCGTCTTTAGAACCTCTAAGCCATACACCTAAACTATTGAAATCTATATAATACTTACCATCTTTAGCAATAATCTCAGTAATAACATCATTATGACCTACTGTAGCTAAACTAACCTTAATATCAGCTTCATATAAAGGGTCTGTTGAAGGGTCATTATCATGGTCTACTCTATTACATACACCATCTATAACAATCTTATAAGAAGGATACTGCCAACTAAATACCTTTACATCATCTGCTGTACCCCAACTATCTGTAAACTGATTCTTTGTTACAATTTCAGTAGTTGTAGATGCTATGTCCTCATCAGACATACCCTCTATGTTGTTTACTTCATCCAAATTACTTGTAGATTCAGTGGTCTTTGTGACTTCCTCTATTGCCTTAGTTCTTACATCAATAGTATAAGTAAACTGACCTTGCTCTGTCTGCAAAATAGAGTCTAAAATACTAAAATAGTTCTCATCTTTATTGCCACCTACTTTAGATGAAATAACCTTTACTATAAGCATTAGTGCAATAATAGCTACAGGTACTGCAACATAAAGCACTTTCTTAGACAACTTGAACTTACCAATACTTACGGTAGTTTTCTTTTCTTTCATACGCTTCTGTAATTTAGCGTTCTTGGTAGGGTCTACCTCTCTAATTGCTGTCTCTGTACCATTACGTTGCACTCTTTGAACTTCATCTGTGTCAGCCTTAACTTCTTTTTCTTCTTTTTCTGCCTTTTCCTCTGTAACTACATTTGTAGACTCTACTTTAGTAGGCTCAACCTTAGTAGGCTCAACCGTTTCAGTTGTAGGTTCTACCTCTTGTGTAGACACATCAACTTTTTCCTCTGTTACTGTTTCAGGCTCTACAGGATTAGAATCTATACTAGTTTTCTCAACCTCTTGTGGTGTATCTTCTGCTACAACAGGCTCAGTTTCTTGTACAGGTTCTTGCGAAGTTTCTACTATATCAGCCGTAAAATCTTCTGCGGAAATTATCTTTTTCTTTGCCACAATCAAAACCTCCTCTTAAATTTAGATGTCATTTAACTCAACAAACTTCTTAGTAACTTGTAATACCCTTGATAAAACATTGAATAATGTTCGTGAGTCATTAACTGGATTATGTATAGGTTGTATAACCCTTACATTCAAATACTTTGCTACATTTTCTAGTGTATGTTTTTCCTCAAAGGAGCCTTTACTATCTATGTAATTATTAACATAGTCATACACATTAACAAAATGTAATTTATTACAAATAGCATTATAACGCCTTGCGGTTACTTGCTTTTGTAAACTTGACTTAAACAAACTTTCGTCAGATGTACCATAAACCAATACATGAATTTTACGTAATGCTAATATATTAGTATTATATGCTTTAAAGTTATCTACCATCTTATCTATGGTTTCTGCTAACATAACTTCATCACACACAAAAGTTTCTACATTTAATAACAAATTATGATATTTACAATAAATCAAACCACCTAATTTACTTAAACCATCTTGTAAAATACCACTTTCAGAACCTTCACAATCTATTATAATACCATACTCACAATCCTTTGAATTGATTAAATCGCAAGTACATGTAGAATAATCCTTATAAAAGACATTACCACTATATAGTGTACCATCTAGTTCATATAAATTCAACCGTTTAAAACTTTGATTCAAACAATCTACGAAATCTTTAGCTGTTACCCTATAAAATTCTTTTATATCTGTTGACAATAATTGCATCACATTCAAACATGATAAGCCTTGCATACCATCAAATTTATTAAAGAAATCACTCAAAAAAGTATAATTAACAACATAGTTTTCTATATCAGTTATCATAGTATCTGCTGACCAAAACATATATTGAATTTTAGTCAGATTATAACCTGACTTGGCTATACTAAAGCGCAACTTTTTAATAAACTTACCCACACTATACTTACTAATTGCATGAGAATATTGCATTGTACCTATAGTATCTAATCTATCTTTATTAACTTTGAACCAACAAAACGTAGCATCTATATTTAAGCAAAATACATAATCTGACTCATTTATTAACCCATTAAATATTATCTGCAACATTTCAAAATCATTATTTACAACACCATCAAAAAAATAAGAGAATATTTCATACAAGCCCATAGATTCGGATAAACCAAAGTAACTGCTTAACAAGTATGTTTGAAAGCCTTTACTTTGGTATAATCCTAATAAATCTAAATCTTGTGTTAAAATAATCTCTTCTTTATTGGGCAGAATAGGGTCTGTATAACCACAGTCATTTATATTACGATAATACATTGTTTTATTGCCAAATCGGTCAATATAAATCATCTGACATTCCCTACTCCGTAACTATTCTAATTTCCTCGATTGTTGTCAAATTCAAGCTTTCCCATTGTGAAGTTCCTGAAAAATAATCATAA
>JAFXWR010000225.1 GCA_017542725.1 Lachnospiraceae bacterium
CAATACTTTTACTAATGGACTCATAGTTTCAGTAGCAAATTGCATATTCTCTTCGGTAATAGGTTGATAACCTCTCATATACTCTGCTAATGCATTATCATCTTGAGTCTCAACGCTATTATCCTTTGGTGTTTGTCCGTTATAATAATGTGGACCACCCTCAACTGGTGTGTACATTCCGTCTGGATTTGTTGTAGTTGAACCAGTTTCGCTTGATTGTTGCTGTTCCTGACTCTGTTGCTGCAATTCATCCAAACTAGTTGCACTAATAATCAGGGGACTTACGAATGTCAATGTAAACATCAACAATAATATAAGTGCTAATCTTCGTGTCAACCAAGTGTTTTCTCTTGCTTGCACCATCTTTTTACTCTCCTTTCTATAAAGATTTTTCAACTAAATAATATAAATATATCTAAAATAAAGAAATTTTTATCTAAATATTTTTTAACTGCACATATTATAAAAACACTTTATTTTATTGTATTAAAAAAGATGACGATTTGTAATTTTCGTCATCTTTTCTATACATATATAAGATTTTTAAAATTTATAAATAGTTTACGGGTAAAAACCCATTACCTTTAGATGATGGGATGAAACCCACTTTGCTCCGTGGTTAGTTGTCTAAATGGCTGCCTTATCTACAAGTACAGAGCTTCTTGCTGAAACTCTGATACAGTTACTTAATTTAGGTGTTTTCATTCCCCTTGGCATAGAAGAAAAATCAATCTTATTGCCTTCTATATCCATAAGAATAGCGTAACCTGTACTCATTCTACCTTTGATGAAATATTCCTTTCCGAAATATTTTACCTTATCAAATTTTCTAAAACCTTGTATCTTTCCGGTAGTTATAGGTTGTTCACTACGGATACCTTTTGTTTTTTGATAATCACCTTTAGCAACATTCTTTTTGATAAACACTATATCAGTATCAAATGTAAATGAACTGCCACCACTTGCTATTACACAAGCATCTATATGATGGTCTTTTTCTATACCAAGTGATAGTCTGTTAGCCTTTGTTACCATACCAAATGTTTCTATGGCATCTGGATAAATACGAAGTAACTGTTTTCGTATGCTGTTCATCTGGGTAGCATATTTAAGTTGACCTTTATACTTACCCGTGAAGTTAGGTGTAATGTTGCCAGCATGTAATGCTTTATGACAAGTATGACAAAGTGTAATTAGATTATCTGCTTCGTCACTACCGCCTTGACTACGAAAAACTTTGTGATGTACCTCTAATTTACTGTCTTTATGCTTACCTTTACAACATTGACAAGTATAATTATCTCTGAATAATACAAATGCTTTTGTGTTTTCAAATCCATAATTAGTGCCTTTTTGATAACCCCAATGGCGAACCTTTTCATTAGCCAACATTGGATTTTTCATCAGGTGTGTATCAAATTGTCCTGTTTCTAAAACTATAGTTGTAATAGGTAATATTGACTTAATGTAGTCAATCTCTCTTTTATGACTTTGTATTTTACTTACCATAGTAGGAGAGAATCTATCATTCCTAATACTATTTTTACGATTTAAAAACCTTGGCTTTCTGTATCTTGTTTTACGATTACGCCTACTTCTACGATATTTAGCTCTTTGAGTCATTCTATCAGTAATATCATTTCTAACAATGACCTTAGACATGTAGATTATTTTGCCATTTTCTGCGTATACAGCATTACCATGTGTTCCACTTCCTGTATCCTGACCAAGAGTTAAATTTTGTGTATAGTTCGTGCTTCTATACAAGAGTTTAATTGTAAACGGACATGTTCTTACTACTTTAGCCTTACCATCTTTTAACAAATGTTTGACTTTACCATGCCTATTAGTAGGCATTAATGGTTGTCCGTCTTGACCTATTACATATACCATAATAGGCACTCCTTTCTGTAACTTTGAGGATTTAACCTCATAACTCCGTACTAATTACGGTTATGCGTATCTCTATACTGTTACCATATAGAGAATTCGACTTCATCTCGACAATGATATTTAGGCTTTTTGCGTATATATCACAAGGCTTTTCTTACTCCGACCTAACTTAAATATATACGACAGAGCCACAGTCTGATGCGTCAACCGTGGATGTCATGGCCTAAATATCGTAGTATTCATTTCTAAATACTTAGTCTGGCGAACCATTTAACGGAAGCCACGTACCTTTATGTGCGTGGTAGTTCACTTTGCAAGTGTACCACACATTTTTAATAAATCATCCATTGTGGCAGGTTCCATCATCTTTTCTGCGTTTTCTACCCCTTGCTGATAATCTACTTCTTGGTGTGCTTTCAACTCTTTACTTGCATTTGCCTGTTCCTGTTGTAATTCAGACTCTAAACCTTGTGCTAATACATCATTAACATTATTTACAGTAGTAGAAAATTCATCTAATCCTGTATAACCCCATAATAGCAACTC
>JAFXWR010000226.1 GCA_017542725.1 Lachnospiraceae bacterium
ATCTCGTTCTTCTCATCACATTGCTTGGTTAAACGAGCGATTACCCACTCATTATACTTATTCTGTTCATTCTTTATAGTATCAATATAATCTTTTACAAGTTGAATACACTCATCAATCGTATAGTTATAATAATATAACTTTGCTCTGTAAGTGAATCTATCTCCGTTAGTATGTTCATTTATAGCCTCATAAGCTAAAGCTAACTGTGAGTCCTCTTCTGTAGCATAAGTGCGTAACAAAGAAGTATCTACACGAGTATAATTAAAATCTATACTATAACGGTGAGTATCATTATTTACAACTATCTGATAAGGTGTAGTTAAATAATCTTCTAACTTTATACCGCATAACAATTGATAGAATTGATTCATCTTACGAATATACTCAATACTATACGATACATCTTTCCACAAATAAGATTTTATAGTCTTATATAAGTAACCTAAATCATACTGAGCCTGCTTACTAGCACCGCCCTCATCTTTACTTTTCTCTGTAGCCCTATATTTATAGTAATCGCCACAAATCTCATATTTAAAGTAAACCTCAAAATAGTTTCTAAGAGCCTGTTCTACATAATACCAATCCTTATAAGATGTTTTACCCGTGGATAAAATGTAATTGGTTTTTACTTTATCGTAGAAACCTCTACTATGAAAAGCAAACTCTAAAAGGTCATTAAACTCTGCATGATATACAGTATTCATGACTTTTATAAAGAAATCACCATCAATACAACCCAAGGTTTTTGTGAATTTATGTGCCTTATTAGCTTTAATATCCCATCCTATAATGGTATCTCTAACCATTTGCACCAATGACTTTGGTGGAATTAACCCGGTTTCTCTACACTGTATGTAAAACTGTGTTGTACCTGCGTCTAATACTGAAGGCTTACCTAATAAAACTGCCTTTGCAGTATATTTTTGAACAGCTTTTAAAAATTCATCCATAATACTAAATGAATTATTTATCTCTGCAACACAATTAGAGTCAGGACTACCATAGAAATCGTATAATGTTTCCATATCAGAAACAGTTTGACGTTGTGTGCCAGCAAGATAATTACGATATTCAGGAGATATATCAAAGAAATCACCTATACAAGTAATACCAAAGACAATACTATTATCCTCATTATCTTTTAATACCTGTAATACGTTTTTATTCCATCTACCATCACTACCAAAGAATGCATCCTCTATATCAGCCTTTTCTACATCCCATGCAATATGCATAACCTGTAATTTATGCTTAAACTCACAACGAGCTTCAAAAGCCACAGGATGTCCATGACTACAAACATCTTTATCAGGTGCTATAACGTGCCACTCAGAACACCATTTTCTACCCTTCACACCTGCATTTATCATACCAGCATACATAAACGTACCACCATTTCTCTTTAACTTAGCTATGGCATCACGTTTTACCTGCATACGCTTTGTATCTCTATGTATATTTGTATTTTTACCCTCTAAGCCTGCTAATTCAAACGCTCTTTGAGAATACCACAAATAGTATCTACGTAATACGGCATTTTGGTCATCTGTTAAGCAATCAAATAACTTAGCAACAGTTGATTGTTCCTCGGTTTCTTCCTCTTCTGTTTCTTCAACCTCTGTCTCTTCTGGTTCATCACTAGATGGTGTTACTTCACCATACTCATCTGTTTCTGTAGTGTCACCAAATAATGAGTCTGCTGAGTCAAACCCATCTAAACTATCTAAGCTATCGAAGCCACCTAAATTATCAAAATTAGCTATTGTTACTGCACTAGCTAATGTAACACCAAAACGTTGTGATAATTTATCAAGACATTCCTTTTCAGTAGAGGTTAAATCATTAGTATTACCCTGCTTTGCAGCTAATTCTTTCAATCCTGCAGATAATGTCTTTACTTCACCTGTATCTTGATTTTTTAAATGAGTAAATTCCTGCTCAATAGGTGCTATGTTCATACCTACACTC
>JAFXWR010000227.1 GCA_017542725.1 Lachnospiraceae bacterium
AAATGAAAAGAATAATAAGTTTATTTTTGGGCTGTGTACTAGTGATTTCTATAGTATCATGTGCGAATACCAATGTTGTAAATAAAGAAAGCAAAGGAAAAAATGTTTCTGCAATATTTGTTGGAATTGACAAGCAGCCATCTGGTGGTGCAGATGAATTAATTGATACTATATGGATTTATTTTGATGATGAAACTTTTGAACAGTATGCGGAAGTTGATAAAGAAATGGTGTTGTTTAGTCTAGGGAATTATCATTTTGAAAATGGTGGCAACTTTATAGATGGTCAAAAAGATTCTAGCAAAGGTCAGATAACTATTGACCGCACTAAAAAGTATCAGTATGGTAAAGGTCTTATAGACTATTCGTCACATCATACATACGATTTATGCGCATTAGGTTTCAAATGTGTTTTTGCGCAGAATAAGGAAAAATAAAAGTGGACGGAGATTATCAAGTGATTAGAAAAGCAACCGTAAAAGATGTTGATTTAATATTATATTTTATAAAAGAACTTGCCAAGTATGAAAAAATGTCCGACTTAGTTACGGCGACACCTGAACTAATAAAAGAATGGATATTTGAAAAGAAAAAAGCAAATGTTATATTTGTATTGGAAAATGGCAAAGAAGTTGGGTATGCACTGTATTTTTATAATTACTCAACATTTACGGGTAAGGCAGGACTTTATCTTGAAGACTTATTTGTATTACCAGAATATCGTGGGAAAGGATATGGTTTAGAGTTAATTAATGAGCTAAGAGAGATTTGTAAGAAAGAGAATCTTGGCCGCTTTGAGTGGCAATGCCTTGATTGGAATAAACCAAGTATTGATTTTTATGAAAAACTTGGAGCAAAGCAACATAATCAATGGTTAATTTTTAGGATGGAAGAGGATCAGTTTTAAAAAGGGGGATAATATCCCTTTTATTTTTTTATACATATTTTTTAAAGTTTTTTATAATATAATCTTTAAGTGATGTCGCCACCTTTGACATATAACCGCCTTTTTTCCATTCAAGTATTATATATCTTTTACAATTTGGATTATGGACATTTACAAGTTTGATTTTCTCATTTGATTTTATTTCTTTCCAAGTGATAGAAGGAATGATGGCAAATCCAAGTCCTGTCTTTATATATTCTTTTATAACATAAGGCGAGTTGTTTTCAAAACAAAACTTTGGCTTAAAACCTGCGAGAGTGCAGTAGTAGTCATTTATTTCTCTTAAGTCTTTATTTTCACTTAGTGATATTAGATTTTCATTTGCAATATCTCTTAAATCTACGGAGCTCTTTTTTGATAATTTGTGAGTTTTAGGAATGCTAAGCATAAGATGTTCTTCGAGCAAATCTTTTTGATTATTGCTTGGTATGAAATGAGTGCTCGAGTGAATTATCAAATCAAACTCCTTTTTTTTGTCTTTATATTCAGTTTTATCAAGCTGAGTGACTTTTAGATTGACATTTTTATTTGCTTTTTGAAAATCGACAAGAAGTTTTCTCATCTGCGAAGAGGCAG
>JAFXWR010000228.1 GCA_017542725.1 Lachnospiraceae bacterium
ATCATTATCTCTTAATGGTATTGCTCTTCCAAGTTTGATTTTGATTTGTTCCGCTGTTCTATCACCTACAAGTAAGTGGTGTTGATTCTTTAGATACTCTATAATGGCTTGGTCAAAATCATCTCCTGCAACCTTTATAGAATTAGCACAGACAATTCCACCAAGTGCTATAACTGCGATATCAGTAGTTCCTCCACCTATATCAACTATCGTACTTCCTTCTGGTCTCTCTATATCAATATCAGCTCCAAGAGCAGCCGCTAGTGGTTCTTCTATAACTACAACTGATCTTGCTCCAGCAGCATATGCAGCATCTTCTACAGCCTTCTTTTCTATCTCAGTACACATAGCAGGAACACAAATAACTATTCTTGGCTTTCTAAGTGAAACTTTTCCTATTGCCTCCTGCATGAAATGCTTAAGCATTCTCTCTGTTATAGTGATATTTGAAATAACACCATGCTTAAGTGGTCTGATAGCTTTTATATTATCAGGAGTTCTACCAATCATCTTTCTTGCTTCTTCACCAAAAGCAATAGGCATATTGTCGACCGTATTTATAGCCACAACAGATGGCTCACGAGCTATAATGCCTTTACCTTTGACATACACAAGAACTGTAGATGTTCCTAAATCTATTCCAATATCATTGCTACTAAATAACATATAAACCTATGCAAGCTCCTTCTTCAATGCGCTTTCTAATATCTTAAACTTATTATCTGCTAATTCTTCTGACTTATCAATTATGTCAAAGTATATTTTAATCTTTGGCTCAGTTCCTGATGGTCTTACAGTGACAGTACTATCATCGCTTAAGAAGAATTTTACAGTATTTGTGCTAGGGAATTTAAATTTTGATTTTATCATTGTCTTAAATTCAAGCACATCATTTGTTTTATAATCAAGCATCTTTACTACATCAATGTCAGTCAATTTCTTAAATGGAGTATTTCTCAACTTTTCCATTATAGAATTCATTTTCTCTTTTCCTGATAGTCCTTCATAGACTACAGAGAATGCATAGTTCTTATGAACGCCATAGTGGTCATAAAGCATATGTAGTAAGTCGTAAAGATTATATCCTACTCTCTTAAGAGCAAGAGCCATCTCAAGTACAAATAATGTAGTACCGATAGCATCCTTATCTCTTACATAGTTTGAAAGTGCACAACCATAAGACTCTTCGCAAGAGAATATGAGTTTCTTAGGACTCTCATTTACATATCTCATAATCCACTTGAAACCTGTTGGGGTCTCACCAAGTTCTATCTTGTATCTTTCTGCGATTGCATCAAGAAGTCTTGTTGTTACAAATGATTTAACCGCCAAACACTTCTTCATATCATATTGTTTATTTCTAAAATATGCAACATATTCAAATATACAAGATGACAATTCATTTCCTGTGAGTGGCACATATTTTCCTTTAGCAACTTTTACATACACACCCATTCTATCAGCATCTGGGTCACTTGCTACACAAATATCTGCATCTTTTTCTTTTGCAAGTTTTATAGCAAGTTCAAATGCTGCAGCTGTCTCAGGATTTGGATATGGTATAGTTTTAAAGTCACCACACTCATCATTTTGAGATTTAACTACATGCACATTTGTAAATCCAGCTTGCTTAAATCCTTCTTTTAAGAATGTATAACCTGTCCCATGAAGTGGTGTATATACAACTGACAATTCTTTTCCATGTTTCTTGCAGAAATCTCTATGGAGCATACAATCAAGTGCACCTTTTAAGAATGCATCTTCAACTGATTTTGGAATTATACTTATAAGTTTTGTATTTGGATCAACATTTTTTGGATCAACAAATATTTCATCATCAGTTACTTCATTTACAAGTTTTATAATTACTTGGTCATCAGGTGGTGACATCTGTGCACCATCTTTAAGGTATATTTTATATCCGTTATCTTCTTTTCTATTATGAGATGCAGTTATATTTATTCCTGCAAATGCATTCATATGAAGCACAGCGAAAGATAAAAATGGAGTAGGTCGTAGAGCTTTTGAAATAAAAACTTTAATTCCAAACTCAGTCAAAACTTTTGCAACAT
>JAFXWR010000229.1 GCA_017542725.1 Lachnospiraceae bacterium
AGAACAAGAAAACAATTGTAGGTGCTATCTTGGCACTGGTAGTAATCATCGCAGGCATTTTCGCCTACAACCATCTGTATAAGGCACCTCGTGAGAAGAAGGCCTATGCAGCATTGTTCAAGGGCGAACAGTACTTCGAGAACGAGCAGTACGACCTCGCCATCAGTGGCGACAGTATCGGCTATATTGGTTTCCTGAAGGTAGCTGATCAGTTCAGCGGCACAAAGGCTGCTAATTTGGCAAACGCCTACGCAGGTCTGAGCTATGCTCACCTGGGCTATAACGATGATGCAATGAAGTATCTCGACAAGTTCAGTGCTAATGACCAGATGATTTCTCCCGCCATCAAGGGTGCTATGGGTAACGTATATGTAGAGTTAGGCAATATCAGCAAGGCTATTTCTCTGTTGCAGGCTGCTGCTAAGGAAGCTGACAACAATACATTAAGCCCCATATTCTTGCAGCAAGCTGGCGAGCTGTTGGTAAAGGAAGGTAAGTACGACGAAGCTATCGCGGCATATCAGACCATCAAGGATAAGTACTTTGCTTCTTATCAGGCGATGGACATCGACCGCTATCTGGAAGCAGCTAAGTTGTTGAAGAACCAGTAATATATGGCAACTGCTTTTCACATCCTACACGATAACCACGAGGCAAGTGAGCTCAATGCGAAGGGCAAGAAGTTTGCCGTCGTGGTATCGGAATGGAACAGCAACATCACTGAAACTCTCTGCGAAGGGGCGGTGAGAACCCTGCTGCAACATGGAGCTGCTGAAAAGGACATTATCATAAAGATGGTACCTGGCAGTTTCGAACTTACTTTCGGAGCAGCAGCTTTTATGAAGCAGGGCAAGGTAGATGCAGTGATTGTGCTGGGCAGCGTTGTCAGAGGTGATACTCCTCATTTCGACTATGTTTGCCAGGGTGTGACACAAGGCATTGCTCAGTTAAACACTTTAGGTGATATTCCCGTGATTTTCGGCGTGTTAACTACTGATAACATGGAGCAAGCCGAGGAGAGAGCCGGTGGTAAGTTGGGCAATAAAGGCAGTGAATGTGCAGAAACTGCAATAAAAATGATAAATTTTGCTTGCAGTTTAGAAAAATAGTTGTAACTTTGCAACCGCAAACCTCTCAAAGAGGCGAGCAAACAAGGTTTGGGCAAATACCAGAGTGGCCAAATGGGGCAGACTGTAAATCTGCTGGCGTACGCCTTCGGTGGTTCGAATCCATCTTTGCCCACAGGAGAAAAGAAATTGCGGAAGTAGCTCAGTTGATAGAGCATTAGCCTTCCAAGCTGAGGGTCGCGGGTTTGAGCCCCGTCTTCCGCTCTAAGAACAAGCCTTTTACTTCTAATAAATTAGATGTTGAAGGCTTTCTTTTTTTACCTATTTCAAAACACCCCTTTTTTGGCATTATTAAGGGCTTCATGTAAACCAAGATGTAAACCAGAATTGTTTTATGAATGCCTTAGTATCAGTGGTTTGCTACAAATCAAAGACATTATCTAATGGTGAAAATCCATTAATGTTGCAAGTTACCAAGAATGATAAGCGTAATTATCAAAGTTTGGGAATATCTATTAACCCTAAATACTGGGATTTTTCTAAAAATAAGCCCAAACCCAAATGCCCAAATGGTGAATATATTCAGAAGATTATCCTTGACAAGGTGTCTGAACTTCATCAGCGTATGTTGGAACTGAACACAGAGAAAAAAGAATACACATCGGCTTCTCTTCTCAATTCAAAAGACAGTAGATACAAATCTAAGACAGTGAAGCAATTCTATGAAGAGCAAATAGATTCTTTAATTAAAGAAGGAAAGTGTGGTAACAAACTCATATATAGAAGCTCCTTTAACTCGCTATTAAAATTTACCAAAGGTAAGCTTGACATACCTTTCAGTGACATAGACCTTAATTTCTTATGTAAATACGAAAAATGGCAACGTGCAAAAGGAAATAAAGAGACTACCATAAGCATTATGTTCCGTACTTTACGCAGTGCATACAACATTGCCATACAGATGAAATGCGCTCATAAATCAGACTATCCTTTTGACGAATATAAGGTAAGCAAATTTGTTACTAAAACACAGAAAAGAGCTATCAGTAAGGATAAAGTGCTGAAATTTAGAGAAGAAAGCAAACCTATTGATAAGAATGAATACTATCAGTTAAGTAAGGACATCTTCATCTTTAGTTACTTGTGCGGTGGGATAAACTTTACTGATTTAGCACAGCTCACCAAATCAAATATTCAAAAAGGCAGGTTGCAGTACATTCGCCAAAAGACCCACAAGCCTATTAATATCGGAATGCCAGAAGAAGCATTGAAGATAATTGACAAATATGCTCCAGAAAGTAAAGGCTACCTGTTTCCAATATTGGATGAGAAAATCCACAAAACAGCATTACAAAAGCAGTACCGTATTCATAAGATACTCGCAAAAGTAAACAAGAACTTGAAAGCCATAGGAAAACAATTAGGCTTAGAAGATAAGATAACCACTTATGTTGCAAGGCACTCTTTTGCGACCGTTTTGAAAAAGTCTGGGGTAAGCATTGCATTGATTAGTGAAGCGTTAGGACATTCAGACTTAACCACTACCCAAATCTATCTTGACAGCTTTGACAATGAGCAGATAGATGAAGCGATGAAAAATCTGCTCTGATTAAAAAAGAACTCCACCAGTCACTTGCACAGGTGGTGCTTTCTTTTTATCTTCGCAAAAATTATGAATATGAGAATAAAGATTAGTACCTCAGATTTTAAGGCAATATTTCCGCTGTTGAATAATTGCTATGGCTTCACAGTCTCAGAAATAAATGGAGAACTGCTTAAGATAATAACACAAGTTGAAAATAACAGTTCAACACTCAATAGTAGTTTTTCCCACGATTCCAGTACAAAACAAGTTAGGAATATTTCCGACTATGCTTTAGGCATGGAAGATAGCATGATTTCTATTAATACAAGCAAAGGATTCTCTTCTACAATTAGAGAGATAAAAAAACTGTGTAGCAACTATTTTAAAACCGAACAAGACAAGGTTAAAACCGTTATGCAGATACTCGTTTTCATGGCAGCTATTTATGACCGAGACAAACATGGACTTGCAGATAGTGCCATAGAAGATTTTGAATGGATAACCAATAAATACAGTACTACTATCAGAGAGGAATTATTAAACCTTTATGTAGAGCGGCACAATGGGAAAAAAAAATATCATAATTCCTGTTTCATCCAATTTGGAGGGAATGGTGAAACATTAGAATTACAGACAAAACACCCTTGGTTTGAGAAAATGATTGATTATTTTCTTGACAACACGCTTGGAGTGCAAAGCGTTGAAGAAGCTAAACGTGAATTAGACGAAGTCTATGCCGTAAAGGCAGGGAAGAAATTGGATATAGAGACAAGCCGCTTCATACTGGGCACATATCAATTGCTCCAAACGACACCAGAAATGAAATCTTCAAAAGAAATGTCCGTCACTAATATGCAAAGTCTTTTTATTTGGGAATATCTGGGAATAATAGGACTGATAAGCACAGAAGAAATTGCAACTGAAGCAATAAGCGTCCGAACAAGATATTTGCTTAAGCGATACAACTCCGCCAAATTCCTTATTAACAATATGAAATACAAAAAGATACCAAGCCCAGAGTTTCTTAGCATCCTCTCTTGATGAAATACTATATATATAAATAAGGTGCATCCCAAATAAAGGGGTGCACTTTTTGTTTAGAAAGGAAATACCCCTCAAACTGCCCTATAAATGCTTTTGCGCAAATTTTCAAAAGCCTTTATATTTGCATAAGCTTTCAGCAATCAAAGTAAGTGTACATAGCTGTGAAAACTGAAAGCCCATAAGGATATTAATAGATAAATTAAATTTAAGTAGATTAAAATTTAAGAACGGAGCATTAGCTCCACAAAAAAAAAGAAAATGACTACATTTTTTACATCAGCGGTTACATCCGCAGCAGAGAGTGTTAACGAAGCACAAGATGCTTCAAGTGTAGAACTATTTAGCGGTGTGCCAAAGGACGCATCAACCAAGGGTAGCTTGCCTACCACAGTGAAAGCCATTATCAATGGAGAGGAAAAAGAAATTACAGTGGCTTTCACTGACTACAGTATGGAATTGCCAAAAAACATGGATGCACAGTTGAAAAGTGCAAATCCAGAACTTAGGCTTGATGTCAAATTTCATTTTGCTGAGCCAGAAGTGTTCTGGCAAAATTCAATAAACCTTTTTGATAGGAACGACAATTACATCGAGCCAAATACTGAAAATGTGTTAGTGTTGTGCCCAACAGCAGATACTTATTGGCGTGTTTATGAAGATAAAATTCTAAATGATGTACAAGTACATACGTTTAGCACCATCGAAGAATATGCCCAAACCATAACTAATACAATGTTGTTAAGCAGAGGTCTTAACAATGTTGAAAAAATGGGGTACGCTGCCCTGGCGACAGGTGACGAGGCAGCCAAAGCTGTTTTTGTTTTTGCTAAGAAAAACAACATGCCTGTTTCTACAGCGCAACTTTTCTTATACGTACAATACAAAACAGTCACCGTAAAAGCTATGATGCTCGGTAAGAAACCGAGTGTTACACCTGCTCTTGGGCGAGCAGAAGAAGAGGCGCAAGGCCTCTTTGAACAAATGCTTCTTACATTCGGTAAAGGAGCGGCAAGAAGTCGCTATGCGATTACTGCCGTTAATAAACTTATGAAAAGAGGCAAGTACTCTTATGATGAGATTATGGATTGTTTAAAGGCTATCCCATCATGCAAGATTAGCCAAGCACTTCTTATGGGCTGTGGTGAGAGAGCAGATTGTATTAAAGATGTTCTCAACGGATGGTTAATTGACTACAAACGGGCAAACGATAAGCCTGCTGCATAGTAGTCAAATAAGCCCATGTGACAGGTGGGCTTATAATTTCTAAGCACATGGTGGCGGGTTCTTGTTGCGCGCATTTAATAAATTTAGCAAGAATCCACCATGCCATACAGCTAAAAAGATAAATTTTAAGGACAAAAAAAAGTGTTATTATGCTTAATAAAAGGATTGGTAACATGTACAAATTTATAGATTATACATGGAACCCAATCAGAGGAGGATGCCTCCATGATTGCTCTTATTGCTATATGAAGCGGTACAACGAGGAAGTAGGTAAAATACTACTTGCCAGTTGGGAATTTAGGACAGGATTAGGCACAGGTAATTCTATTTTCATAGGTAGTTCTACAGATATGTTTGCAGATAACATACCATCAGGATGGATTAAGAAAGTTCTGGATTATTGCTATCAAACAAACGACCCTGTAAAGCCAAATACATTCCTGCTCCAATCAAAGAATTCCAAAAGGTTTTTGGAATTTCTAAATCATCCGTTTATGGAACGAGCCGTGCTATGCACGACAATAGAATCCAATCGCTTCTATCCAGATATAATGAATAACGCACCTCAAATTGAGGAAAGAGTAAAAGCGATGGAAGAAATAGCAGGAAAAGGATTCAAAACAATGGTCACTGCTGAGCCATTGATGGAGTTTGACCTTGATGAGATGGTGTCTATCATCAAACGCTGCAAACCCAGACTTGTTAATATTGGCAGGAATACTCGTGGGAATATTTCACTTCCAGAGCCACCAAGTGAAAAAGTCCAAAAGTTGATTGATGAACTAAAACAGTTCACCAAAGTCAATGTTAAGGACAATGCTAAGGTCTGGTCTGTAAAGTAATCCCCCTTATCCTGCCACCAGTTGGCAGTTGAATCTATTTAGGAGCCTGTTCACCTTTGTGGGCGGGCAGGTTCTGTTTTTGTCCAACCCATCCGCTTCCCAAAACACCACAAATGCCAACTTGCCAGAATCATGCCCAATATGCAACTTAATATAGCATATACTTTGTTCATACTCTCAACTGTCATCCTCTGCTCAAAGTTTCCTGTTTCTTCCAAAATCACCTGTTCAAGCTTGCCAAAAATAAACGAAAGCCAAGAAAATGGGTACAGGTACCTGCTATACAAACACCCCCTCCCCATACTGTCACCACTCCATTTATATATATGGTGTAGCCTCAACGGTGCAGAACCCCGTCAGTCCCCCGCCCAGTATTAGTATGAAAAATAGCATCTATGGAAAATAGCATTTATTATCAACTGTAGGTACTATAGTATTTATTAATCATTTAAACTAATTCAGTATGGAAAATTTAATGTTAATGCCTACCATTAGAAACGGTAGGAAGTTTGACTTCTCAGATGCTGAGATTGTCGAGCCAGTGAGGGAAGAAGTGAAAGAAACGAAGAAACAACTTCACTTCATTGAGGCTAACACGGAAGATGTAACAATGGAGCATCTTCTGAATGATTGTGTAACACCTGTTTTTGCAAAGGACAATGAGCTTACTATAAGCCATCCTTTGTTTATACAGGTTGTGGAAGAAGCTACTAAGGATTTCTTTAGGGGTGAGCAGGTGGATGAGCCAGAAATAAGATGCAGCCACATTATAAAGGGTCGCATTCCGTCTGCAATCCATAAGCCTGCTAACCAACTGTTGGAATCTGATAAAACCATCTATTACGAAAGGTGTGCTTTCTCTATTGATGTGCCAACTATATGGGAAGATGTAAATGGCAACCGTCTTTACTTGTCAGTTACAGGTGTTAGGGCATACAATCAGCAAAACCTGTTTTCAAAGAAAGTGCCAGAAGTCTTTCGTGTGGCTATAGGTTTCAAGAACACAGTTTGCTGTAATTTGTGCATCTTTACAGATGGTTACAAAGGTGAGTTGAAAGTTAGTAGTACAAGGGAGCTTTATTTGCGTGTTCTGGAGTTGTTCAACCAGTTCAACCCAGCAAAACAGCTACATTTAATGCAGCAGTTGGGCAACTCCTACCTATCAGAGCACCAGTTTTGCCAGATATTGGGTAAAATGAGGCTATTCCAATATCTGCCCATGAGGTTGCAAAGGAACTTACCACCTCTTTTGATAACTGATACACAGATAAACAATGTGGCAAAGTCATACATAGCAGATGAGAACTTTGGCAGCTATGGAAAGGACTTGAATATGTGGCAATTCTATAACCTGCTAACAGGTGCGAACAAAAGCAGCTACATAGATAGCTTCTTAGATAGGGCTGTGAATGCTACAGATGTGGCAATGGGGATAAACGGTGCTTTACATGGTGAAGAAACCTACCGTTGGTTTATTGATTAATACTAACTTGGGGAGCATTCCAGTAAATGGGGTGTTCCCCTTTAATTTTTACACAGTATGCAGACAATGAGTTTTAAGTGGGTCTCAAAAGGATGCTTTATTGAGGCTATAGAAGCTTTCCAAAATCCGTATTTCTACTTAATTGAAAGAGACCCGAAATCCAAGTGGGATGGATGGGAAACCCATAAGATTGAATACGGCTTGAAAGTGATTTATGTTACTATCAGAGCTACAGAAGTGGACTATGACAAAGAGCTAATCAAAACGGCAAAGTTCCCTTGGTATGCCTACAATTCCGTAAAATATGAGGTGAAGCCAAACAGTTACGGAATAGAGCAGATACTCTTTATTAGGGGTAAGGGTTGGTTTGTTGCAGGTGAACGCTTGGAGTTGTGGCGTGTCTATAGCTAACAAACTATATTTAAATAAAGGGTGTGTTCAGATAAATCTATGATGGCTTATCGGAATGCACCCTTTTTGTGTTTAACTAATACTTTGATTAAAATGGGAACAAAAGCAACCTCAATTATTTATGCCCGTGTTTCGTCTGTTGGTGACAGGCAGAACACTGAGAGGCAAATATCAGACTTAACCAGTTATGCAGAATATCAGAATCTACAGGTTTTGCAGATATTTGAGGAAAAGATTTCTGGAGCTAAGAAGAATGTAGAAAGACCTGTTTTGTTACAGGCTATAGACTATTGCAAGCAAAATAGCGTGTCTATCCTGTTGGTAAGTGAACTTAGCAGATTGGGAAGAAACGCCTTTGAAGTTCTTGCTACTGTAAAGGACTTGATAGATAACGGCATCAATCTTTACATGCAGAAAGAACAGCTAACCCTACTGGATGCAGAGGGAAAGCCAACCTTATTTGCCCCTGTCATGCTTGCAGTCCTATCTACTTGTGCAGAACTTGAAAGGGAAAACATCAAGTTCCGTTTGAACAGTGGAAGAAAGCTATATATTGAACGTGGTGGGAAACTGGGTAGAAAGGTGGGTAGCGTGAAAAGTTTGGAGCAGAAGAAAGAGCAATACAAGGATATTATCAGCTATCTAAAGCGTGGCTATTCCATCCGAAATGTAGCTAAACTTACTGGCAAAGGGATAAGCACAGTTCAAAGGATAAAAGCAGACTTTAGCCTCTGATAAGTGGAAAGTAGGGCATCTTAACTAAGGTGTCCTACTTCTTTTTTTGCTTTTCAGCATGGTTTTATTGAAAAATTTGTAGAATTGATGCAAAATATGACAAAAAACACCTATATTTGTAGCAATTTCAGTAGTCAGCATAGACTGTTGAAAGGACATATAGGTGTTATTGAGATTATCTTCTCTGTTCAAATCTCGCAAGTTTGACCGTAGTATGAAGATGATGGCAATAGCACCACATCGTAGATATATCTAAGCCTTATCAATGGCTCTTGATATAGTCTTTCGGTGTGGGCTATTGTTTTATCCATACTACAGGCAATGCGAGAGCCAGAACAGAGGATAAAGCAAATATAGTTCCCACACCTTTCTTTTTTATTAACCGCTGATTTCTGGGAATTGGTTAGCACAATAGATTATACAATGAAAAAGGCTATAACCATTATTGGTCTCTTATTAGGTTTATTTTCAGTCGTTTCTTGTAGTAAAGGAGATTCAAAAGACGATGACAGATTACTTGCTAATGCACAAGGGATTATGGTTGTTAACTATGGTAGTGGAGTTGATGTAGAAGATGTGTACCTGTGGATAAATAATAATGTCGTGAAGAATTATCAAGACTGGGACTTGGTAAACCCTGACATACTACGGCAATACGGAGAAAGCATTAGATACTATGAATTGACTATGGATAGGATTTATAAGATGCTTTCTGAAAATAGATATTATGGCTATCCAGTCATTGATGAAAAGACTGACTTAAATGAGTTAGAGCTGCAAAAATTTGTCTCTTATGTAAAATCCAACCTTTCAAAATACAAATATGTAGCTAAAGTCTATAATGATACATTCCTGTTGTTTAACAGGACTTCTGATACTAACTATTAAGCATACCAAAGATTAATACTAAATAAACTATTGACATGAAGTTACTTAATTACTTATTAGCAGCAATATTTACCATTATAATATCTATAGGCTTTACAGCTTGTGGAGGTGGTGATGATGAACTGGATAATTACAAGGTGCCAGAGAACAAAACAGTAAAGGTTGAGTCCGTTTCCATCTCAGCTACTACCGTTAATATTACAGAGGGTGGCTCACAAACTATTACGGTATCTGTTTCTCCTGCCAACGCTACCAACAAGAAGTACACCTTTTCTTCTTCTGACCCAAGTGTGGCAACAGTTGACGAGAACGGAAAGATAACCGCTCTGAAATCTGGAGAGGTAACAATAACCGTAACTACTGCTGATGGAAGCAAGACTGCTACCTGCAAGGTAACTGTCACTGTCAAGGAAGTTGCAGTGGAAAGTGTAGCATTAGATAAGACAGAGCTGACCATTGAGGAAGAACAGTCTGAAAAATTGATAGCTACAATAAATCCAGACGATGCAACCAATACAGATATGACATGGGCATCTTCTGATGAGAGCATCTTAACGGTAGATAAGGATGGCAAGATTTCTGCTCTGAAAGCAGGAGAAGCTACAGTAACGGTTACCACTGCTGATGGGCAGAAAACCGCTGTATGCAAAGTAACCGTAACTGCCAAAGTAATACCTGTTAATAGTGTGTCACTTAATAAGACAGAGCTTACAATTAAGGTAGATGAAACAGAAACTCTTAGTGCTATTATATCACCTAACAATGCTACCAATGCTGATGTAACTTGGAAATCTTCAGATACAAGCATTGCAACTGTTGATAAAGATGGTAAGATTACTGCAATCAGTAGAGGAACAGTCACAATCACGGTCACTACTTCTGATGGCAACAAGGTAGCAACATGTAAAGTGACTGTAAAGAACAAGGGAGAGATTACCACAATTAGGGAAGCACTTGAAGATTTCTACTACTCATTGGATGGTGATAACTGGACAAATAGAAGTGGGTGGCTTTCTGACCAACCTTACAGCACTTGGTACGGTCTTACTGCAAGTGGTGATAAGATTACAGCCATCAACTTGGAGGGGAACAATCTTAAAGGCTATATCCCAGAAAGCATAGGTCTGTTGGTAGATTTGTCTTACATAAACCTGCATGGTGACAATCATAATTTCGGATTTAACTATATTTCTGGAAGCATCCCAAGTTCAATTTGCAACCTAACCAAACTAAAGTACCTTGACTTGGGAGAGAATTTCACCATAACAGGTAAGATACCTGCAAATATTGGGAACTTATATAATCTGGAGTACATGAACTTGTGTTACAACGACATGGGAGGGGATATTCCTGCAAGCATTGGCAATTTGATTAAGCTATATAACCTGCAATTACAGTCAAACAACTTTACCTCTTTACCAGATGAGATTTTCAATCTTTCAAATCTGACTGCTCTCATACTCTATGATAATAGGATAATCTACACC
>JAFXWR010000230.1 GCA_017542725.1 Lachnospiraceae bacterium
AGTTTTTTAGAACTTCAAGAGTCATCAAAATGTAATTTGCACTTTCAAGATTAGTTGAGATGACTCTCTCACTATCACCATCAAGAAGAGGGAGTGCATAAAGAAGACCAGAGATATACTGCGAACTAATATTTCCAGGTAGTTCAAAATGTCCAGCATTTATAGTACCTTTAGTGCTTATGCTGTATTTATCTTTATAAAATGTTACATATTTAAAAATATTTTCATAAATATCAATTCCTCGCTCTATGAGCCTGTCGCTTCCTATAAAAGTTGTCTTGTCATATTTACTAAGTGCGATTGGTAAAAAAATTCTAAGAGTTGTGCCAGATTCTTGGCAGTCAAAGGTAGGATCGAAGTTTTTTGTGTACTCGTTTGAAAAACGAACTTCATGCTTTTCAAATTCTCTAAAATGTTTTTTGCCATAGGCGTGGATGCAGTTTAAAGTTGCAACTATGTCGTTACTAAAATCGACATTTGAAATTACACTTTCATCATCTGAAAGAGATGCGGCAATCAAATATCGGTGAGCAAAACTTTTGCTAGGTCTTGCAACTAAGTCACCATGTAATTTATCGATTTTTTTAATTTGTACATTCATAATTTATGATTATAATAACAAATTCTATGGATATGTCAAGGATGAAGTTAAGAATGAAAATAGCTCTTGCGCTATCCATTTTTTGCTGAAAGTGGTATAATAAAATCGTTTTATTAATATTGGAGGTTATTTTGCAAAATACTATTTGGTTATTTTTTACATTTATGGCGATATTGTTGTGGTCAGCAACAAGTTTGCTTTATAAAGCAGGAATTTATGATAACAAAGAGGAGAATATTTGTTTAAAATATTCTGTTTGTGTAGGCATAGTGTTTTTTGTAATAGCATTTCTTCATTTAATTATACGAAATGAAAGTTATTCTATTTGGGAAAGTGCTATAAGATATTGGCCTATGACTTTATTTGGTCCTATATATGCTATTGTAAATACTGTTTCTTTTAATGGATATATTTATAATGAAGCAACAGTAGAGTCTCCTGTAGAAGGAATTAGTGGAGGTGTATCTACTATACTTCTTATAATTGTATATCTTTCACTTGGAAGAGTAGATTCTATCTTTGAAATATTAACGCCTTTAAGGACTATCGGAATTTTATTGATACTATTAAGTATAATTATGCTATCAATAATCCGAAATAGAGAAAATCGCAATAAACCTAAATATAGAAATATAGCTTGGATGAGCCGAGGTTTAGGAACATTAATATTTCCGGTATTATTTTCCATTATAGATGCTTTGGAAACTATAGTTACAGGAGTATGTCTAGATTCAACATATGGATTTAATATGCCAGAGGGAGATAGCATTATAATTGTTGGAATGGAATATGCGATATTTGCTCTTGGATGCTATATATACATCTATTTAAAAGAGAAGAAGGTATATAATCCATTTAGTAAAAGAAGTATACCACGAATATTTGGTGCACTCACTGATAATATTGGAATAGTTTTTTATAGTTATGCAATGGCTATAAATTCAGTTTCAACCGATCCTCTGCTTGCTGTATATCCAGTTTTTGTTATGATTGGAGGAAAAGTTTTCATGAAAGAAAAAGTTAGCACGATACAATATATATATTTATTAGGTATTGTTTTGGGAAGTATAATAGTTGTATTAGGAACAGTTTTTTAAATGAAGAGTAATCAAACATTAATGTCAAAAAAATTTCACTCTATGTTGTTGGGCGGAACTTTAACATGGATGGTGGTTTCTTTTCTTTTGTTATTAGATTCTATTGTTGCAGGAATTGTTATAGGTTCTGATGCGGTTGCAGGAATTACACTTGTGACACCAGTCTATTCTCTTTCTGCTTTTTTTGGTTCCATGTTTTCTATAGGCGTGTCGGTTTTATATGCAAGAGAGATGGGAAGATTCAACAAAGAAAAAGCCGATCAAATTTTTGGAACTGGTTTTTTTATGTCTATTGGTATAGGTGGCATTTTATTTATTCTTATTAATATATTTGGAGAAAAATATTTATGTAGTTATTCTCCACCTGAAGAAGTCTTAATTCAAGCAAGGGGATATTTGTATTGGATGCGTTTTACAATTCTAATTATTCCTATACAAACTTTTATTGGTGCTATGGTACTTAGTGACGGGGATGAAAATACCTCTAGTATTGCAGATGTTGTACAAGGCGTTGGAAATACTATATTATCAATTGCTCTTGGAAAAATGATTGGCATTCGTGGTATTGGCTTAGCTTCATTTTTGTTTTATGTTATTTCGGTTTTAATTCTATTAACTCATTTTATAAAAAAGAGTAATTCTCTTCGTATAAACTTATATTTTTCATTTGGTATTTTGAAGAAAATAATTACTCATAGTATTATTGATTCTAGCTCTTATCTCTTTCTTTCAATTTTTTCAGTTTTTATAAATGCATTTGTTAGTACTATGTATGGTCCAGAGTATCTGATTTTAGCATCAGTTATAATACTCTGCAGAGAATTTCAAGTACTTTTTGATGGTATCGGGGAAGCGGCCAACCCGGTTTTTGGTGTTTATGTAAGCGAAAGGAACCATATAGGGATACGCGCGACCTATACTTTGGCAAAGAAAGCTGCAATCATAGAAGGAATAGGTGTAACGACATTTTTAATGTTTGTTGCACCTTTTGCGCCACAGGTATTAAACGTTACAAATCCGACGCTCGCTCAATGGATTATTGTTAGCGTAAGAATAATTTCATTAAATTCTTTGTTTATTAGTATTTTATATTTACTTACTTCTTATTATTTAGTTATTGAGCAGATTGCTTTGGGATTGATGGTTTGTATATTGCGAGATGTGGGCTTGAGTGTCATACTTGTTATTATTTTAGGTGGTGTGTTAAATATCACAGGTATGCTTGTAGGAATTACCATAGCACCTGCTATAGCTTATGCTAGTTTGTTAATTTATATTTTTTTACGTTGTGGTAGAAAAGATTGTCCACTACTTCTTTCTAGAGTTCAAGAATTTAAAAACTATTATTTTTTTAATATTATCGTCAAGAAAGAAGAGATTGTATCAATGCAAAGAAAAATCGAAACGGTTTTAAAAGAAAACAATATAGATAAGTGGATTATCGGACAAGTGACATTATTGCTTGAAGAAATTTATGTTTTAATATTAGAAATGAATAATAATGTAGATGTTCTTGCTGAATGCACAGTATTTTTGCATCCTGATGGCATTCAAATTATCTCAAAGGATGATGGCGTTTTATTTGATATAGCAGACGAAAGAATCAATACTAAATCTCTTTCGGCCTATACCATATCTATGTATTTAGAAAAAAGAAAATTTGAAAATCATAACTTAACGACTATGAGCTTTAACCGCAATTCATTTTTTATTAAATATAAATAAAAACACTTTAGCAAAAGAAATATAAGTTAAACATGCACTTCAAGATTTATGAAAAAACATAACAAATTTGTCATATAACGAGAAACTAGATATTGACTTATAAATGAAATTTGGTATAATATAGGTACTTGAGCTGGTACTTAGTACCCAGGTTCAACCGTAGTGGGCGGGGAGACTCTCCGCCGTTTTTTATTTAAGGACAAGTATGAAAGAGATTAGATTAGGGACATTATCCGGTCTCGTTTTTTATTGATAATAATAGATATTTTTTGTATAATATAGTTATTGGTTTTAAATAATTAAAATGTTTTTTGTTAAAGTAATAAAGGAGGTTCGTGATTATGAGCATATCAGACGTTGTAGAACAAGCAAAAGATGTGACTGATATAAATAAAGAAATATGCGAAAGCTTTGATAAAACTAAAAATGAAAAAGGTATTAATGTTGATGAATTTTTTAGTGATTTATTAAAGGAAAAGAACCTATGGAAACATATGAAGTAGTAGTTCTTTCTGATGCACAAGCGGATATTGAAAATATTGCCAACTATATTGTAGAGAATTATAAAAATGAAAAATTAGCTTTTGCATTAATAGTTGAATTGTGGGCGAAAATAAGAACTCTAGATTTTATGCCAGATAGGTATAGTGTTGATGAAGAACCTGAATTACAAAAGCGAGGTATAAGACACATACGGCATAAGCAATATACGATTTATTATTTCATAGAAGAAGAGAACAAAAAAGTTAAGGTAGTAAGAGTTAAACATGCACTTCAGGATTTAAGAAAATTTTTCGGATTAGATTGAAGTAGTTGATAAAAAAGTCAGTATGCCGAGGGCATGGTGGCTTTTTTAGTATAGGGAGAACTAAATTTTAGTAGAAATTAGGTGCTTGAAACCTACATAAACGACCTGAAAGCAAGCAAAAACAAGATAACTGATTTCGACGAAGGGTTATTTTATGCACTGGTGGATAGGGTCAAAGTCAACAAAAACGATATAACAATAATAAGGAAAGATGGGACTGAAAGTTAATGGGAGGTCTCATTTTTTTTATTTTTGAAATTTATATTTTATCAGAACACAATACATGGTATAATGTATAAAAAATTATGAGGAATAATATGAAGAATGTCATAGTAACCGATACAGAAAATAATAAAAAAATATATTATAGTGATTATGACTGCTCAATTATGGTTTATGGATTAACAAAAAAGCAAATATCAATAATTAGTAAAAATGTTCCAAAAAACCTTAAGACAGTAATTACTAAAACAGATTGTTATTTGGATATTTTTGCACTGCCAATTGCGGAGTTTTATATCGTTGATAGTAAAAAGATTCCTGCTGAAGATATGGAAGTTTTTAATGAACTATATGTTGAAACATTCTATAAAAATACAACATATTTTATATCTAAAGAAAAACGGCTAAAAAAACATCACAAGTTCTTTAAGGATGAGAAAGACTTTGAAAAGAACATATCATATGTTATATTAGGATTCATTAGTGAGCATAAAAAACGAGCTGCATTTTCAGAGCAAATTGCAAATGTGCTTTATGTATTAAAAAGAATTTTAGCAAAACCATATATAACTACAAAGAAAATTGCTGAAGAACTTGAGTTAAGCGAAAGAAGTGTCCAGAGATATATAGAAACATTAAACATTGCAGGCGAAGAAATATTTTATGACACCAAAAAACATGGATGGTATTTGTTTGATGGGGAGTCGTATTTATTAAAAAAATGAAATTAATAACACTAAGCAAGGAGGTTTGTGAAATGAAAAAATATATATATCAAGAAATTAAAAATTGTGAATGGAAATATGATAATACAACTAAAAAAACAATAGATAAAGAAATCAGTGATATTTATAAAAAAAATATTTTTTATAGAGATGGATATTTAAAACAACATAAAAATGAATGCTTTAGTAAAAAAAGTGATTCGAACCGCAACGAAGAGTGGATTTGCAAACTATCATATAAATTTCATCCGTATTTAAATAGTGAATTGGGTAAAATTATTGATTATCAAGTTCCGTTAAAATTACCTAAAAAGTGTATTCCGTTAAAAATGCAAAAAGAATATGACAAAATTAATAACGGAAGAGGAAAAATTGATTTGATTTCAAAAAATGATAAAACCAAAACTGTTTATCTTATTGAGGTTAAAGTATCAAAAAATTCTGAAAATCCTTGTAAAGCAGTCCTTGAGATATATACATATTATAATTTACTTGGCGGAAATAAAGAAATTAATAAGTTTTTAAATATAATAGGTTGTGCTGGATATACATGTAAGACGGCAATCTTATTTGAAAAGAGCAAAGACAATAAAAAAGAATCTAATTACGAAGGTAGATTCAATAAAAATGTTGGAAATGTTATGAAACTGGCGAAATACTTTGGAGTTGAATGTTACAACTTTGAAGTTGAAGAAGTTGAAGAAAGTAAATTCTTTATAAAAAAAATTAGTAATGCTTTGACAAAAAATATAAATTGATAACGACACACTGTTGTCGTGCCAATATGTTATTATATATGTATTAAAAATAATGCTAAGCTAATGCGACATATTTGGGACATTAAATATGGTATTATATAGTATGTATAAATAATGTATTGGAGGAAAACAAATGTCATTTGAAAAAATCATAGGTTACGAGAATGTTAAAGAAGAGTTAAGCAGATTATTGGATGTACTTAAAAACAAGGAAAAGTATGCAAAACTTGGAGTCAAACAGCCACAAGGTTTACTTATTTATGGTGAGCAAGGCATAGGAAAGACATTATTTGCTACAAATTTTATTAATGATAGTAATAGAAAATGCTTTGTCTGCAGGAAAGATAAAGCGGATGGCGATTTTGTTAATCATATAAAGTCAATATTTGATAAGGCAAGTAATGAGACACCATCAATAGTTTTACTTGATGATATTGATAAGTTTTCAAATGAAGACGAGCAATATGTTAATACCGAAGAATATATAACTGTACAATCTTGTATTGACCAAGTAAAAGATAAGGATGTATATGTAGTTGCTACAGCAAATAACATTGATGTACTGCCAAAGTCGCTCAAAAGAGATGGACGATTTGACAATAGAATACAAATGAGTATTCCAACTGGTGAAAATGCAAATAAGATAATTAGGCATTTTTTGAGTAATTTATCTTTAATGGATGAAGAAACTATAGTAGATGTTACAAAAATACTTGAAGGAAAAAGCACAGCAGAAATAGAATCAATAATCAATGAAGCTGGAATTAGAGCAGGATACAATAATAAAACTAAAATTGAAACAGATGATATCATAAAAGCATATTTAAGAAAAGAATATGAAACTCCTGATTTTAGTGATAATATGGATGAATATTACCTGAAAAGAGTGGCATACCATGAAGCAGGACATGTAGTTGTAGAAGAAGAACTGAATTTTGGCACTGTAAACCTTGTATCAATTTTAGATAATAAATTTAGTGACAAGTGCGGAATTACAAATTTTGAAACCGATGAGTATTATTTTTATGATAAGACATTTATGGAAAATAGAGTAATGACCTTACTTGGCGGTAAAGCTGCTACTGAACTTGTCTATGGTGCAACTGATGTAGGATGTAACAATGATTTGCATAGAGCATTTGATATAGTTACTCGATTTGTAGACAATTATTGCAGTTTTGATTTTAGCTCATTTGGTCATGAAGGTTCTTCAAATGAGTTAAGAGAAAGAATAGATGATAGAGTTGCACAGGAAATGCAAAAATACTATTTAGAAGCTAAGAACATTTTAACAAATAATCGTGAATATCTTGATGGAATAGCGGAACTATTGATTGAAAAGAAAATCCTAACACAAAAGGACATACGAGAAGTTGCAAACAGATGTAAAAAAAGTCTTCCAAAAGATTATTATGTTAAAAAGGAGCAAGCAAACAATGAAAATTAGAATATTAAGAGGCACAAATCAAATAGGTGGAAGTTCAGTTATAATCGCAACTGAAAATGCTAAAGTTGTTATAGACTTTGGGTCAGAGTTAAATGACAACCCTCAAAAATTAGAGGTAAGTGGATTAACCAGTGGCAAGAGTGATATTGATGTAGTATTCTTTTCGCATAATCATGGTGACCATGTAGGATTAATTGATACAATAAATAATGACATCCCAATTTATATGGGAAAAACATCGCTTGAACTTTTGAAAATGTTTGCGGAAAGAACCAAAGAAAGACAATACACATTAAAAACTTTAGATAGAGTTAAAACATTTGAAAAGGAAGATAAAATCACTATAAAAGATATTGTAGTGACACCATATTATGTAGACCACTCAGCATTTGATGCATATATGTTTTTGATTGAAACTGAAGGTAAGAAAATACTATATACAGGAGATTTTAGAGACCATGGATTTATTGGCAAAGGATTTGAACCTGTATTACAAAATCATGTTGGCAAGGTTGATGCAGTAATTTGTGAAGGTACTACATTGAATAGAGATGATAGTAAAACATTAACGGAAATGGAACTTCAGCGAGAAATAGGAAAAGTAATAAATTCTAATAAATATGTATTTGTAATGTGTGCAAGTACAAATATTTATAGAATAGAAGGTATATGCTGTGCTGTAAAAGATGGCAAGTGCAAGTTATCAGACAAATATCAAAGCAATATTATTAATTATATCAAAGAGAATTATAAGGATGTAAGTCATTTATACTGTAATTCGCTTAGTGAGTACAATGAAAATGATAAAGATAAATATGAAAAATACGGATTTGTAATGTTTATAAGGCAAGGCAAATATTTCAAAAAGATTATGGATGGGTATAAAGATGCTAAAATTATTTATTCAATGTGGCACGGATATTTAGATAAAGAAAATAGTGATGACAGAGAAACATTGAGAGAGTTTTTTGGAAACAGAGAAATTATAGAATTGCATACAAGCGGACATGCAACTAAAGAAGCGATTAAAAAGCTGATTGATATTACAAATCCAAATTATGTTATACCAATTCATACTGAAGCAAAAGAAAAGTTTAGAGAAATTGCAGGTGATAAATTATTGCTGGCAAATGACAATGAAGATATAAATATTTAAAATAAAGGCACTATATGAGATTATGTCGTTTTGAAAAACAAAAAAGATACATACTAAATTGGGATGAAGATGGTATGGAAAAAGGTGAGTATATTTGCTATGATACTGATGATACCACCGCTAAACTTGCATTTAAAAGTAATTTAAAAAAGCAATATGAAATAAAACATAGTGAAATGAATCTTGCTAAAAAGTTGGGTGGAGATTTACTTCCAAAATACTATTATAAATGGACACCTGAGTTTGTCATTTCGCCATATACATTTAAAGCTTTCTTAAAAACTATAGAAAATTTTAATAAGTAAGAAAAAATTTGCACCTTTTTTGCGCCTTTATGCACCTTTTTGAAAATTATGTAATTTTAAATTAACTTATGCAAAATTTTTCAAAAATGTGGTAGTGTGAAAATAAAAAATATAATTAAAACCTCTAATATGCTTTATATTAGCGGTTTGTTAATATTTTATCTATCCGCTCACTATACTCCACATCCCCATCTATTTCTACATCAGATGTGATTTTATAGATTGGCAGTCTTTCGTTATATTTCTTTTTTAAATCATTAACGTTGCTTGTAAGTGGTCTATCGGATGTTGGTTTTAAAAGTTCAAGTGAACGATTTATAAAAAATACTTTTCCGTTATGTTTTAAGTTGGTTATATTTTCGTTTCTTAATATTGCACCGCCGCCAGTTGATATGACAGCGTGATTTTTTGTAGAAACTTCTTTTATGACTTCTGATTCAATGTCTCTAAAATTTTCTTCGCCGTTTGCTTTTATAAAATTAGAAATCTTATCATTGATTCTATTTTCAATTAATTCATCAGTATCTATAAATTCATATCCATATTTTTCACTAATCATTTTCGAAAGAGTACTCTTGCCACAAGTTGGCATACCAGTTAATACAATATTTAGTTTGTTTTCATAGCAAGCTTTATAATACTTTTTTATTCCTGAAGTTAAAGCATTATTACATAGCTCATCAGCTTTTGCGATGTCACCGTTTCTTAGAGCGGCAAGCGCTGTATCAAAATGAAATGGATCATTTTCAACATAGTCATTTGTAAAATATTTCCCTGCAAATATAGCTTGAGCAACTAGCATAAAGAGCCCTGAA
>JAFXWR010000231.1 GCA_017542725.1 Lachnospiraceae bacterium
CAGACATGATTCAAAGGTACGAGAGATAATAATGAAAACAACTTTCAAGGTAAAAATTGAAACCCCTCAGCAACTAAACATTGCCCTCAACCACGACAGCGTGAAAGAAATTATCCTTTCTCGTGATTCTTTTGCTGAAAACGAATTGCCGAAGTTAGTTGATAGAATAAAGTCTAAGGGCAAAGCAGCATGGATATTGATGGAGCGAATATCCCGCTATGAAGAAAAGCTTGTAGGGGCGAATATCATCCGCCCGCCTCGTAGGGGCGAGCATTGTGAGCCCGCCGATTTGCGGACAAGCACCGACAAGATTTTCGAAATAAGAAATCTCGACGGAATCATAATCCAAAATCTCGATTCATTTGCCTACGCACTTCGCAAAATCAATAAAGCTGCAAATGAAAAATTAAAAGTTGAACTAAACTATACCATGAATTGTTACAATGCTGAGACAAAATTGGTACATGAAAATCTGTATAATGAAAAAAGAAAAAATGCAGGCGAAGTTCCACTTATTTTTACAGCACCAGTAGAGTTAAACATTTATGAGTTATCAGAAGTTGGATATGACACATTTATAGTTTATAGCTACATTGACACAATGGTAACCGCCAACTGTCTCCGCAAAAATCTCGCAGGGGTGGATACCATCCGCACGCCTCGTAGGGGCGAGCACCGCGAGCCCGCTTGTAAATATCGATTCAATTTTGAAAATATCCACGACTTTTCTTCTTACATCATTGACAGGAAAGGCAAAAAGTTACACTACAAAACTTACTGCAAATATTGCTATAACAAAATTTTTAACACTGAACCTCTATACTTACTCGACAAAATCGATGAACTTGAAATCATAGGGGCGGATACCGTCCGCCCATCCTCGTACAGGATCGACTTCAGTTTCGAATCAGAAAACGAAGTCCGCGACATTTTAAATAAAAAAATCCCCGAGAGTTTCACTCGAGGACATTTTAAAAACTCAATTAAGTAATTAGTCGTCGTTGTATTTGTCTTCTTTGTTGAGTTTAGGCCTTTGAAATTTAAATATTTTTGTGATATTTGATCTCTTCTTGATTTCTTCGTCGGCTACTTGTAATTGACCAGATTCAATTTCTTTTTGAAGTTTGATCTTATTCTCATTAATAATTCTTTGTTGAGGATAGATGACTTCATTTACACAGGCGCCGATGAATACGATATTTATACAGATGAAAATCCAAAGAAGTACAATCATGATACCAGTGAGTGAACCATAGGTACTTGTGCTCATAGGAAATCTTGTGAAGTAAACTGAAAATAAATTTGACACAAATATCCATGCAAAAGTTGTAAACACTGCACCGTATATATTTTTGAAGAATCGTCTTTCAAAATTTGTGGTCGTCGTATAAAGCGACATTGTGAGAATGATGAGCGATATACTTGATACAAGATATTTGTAACTTAGTATTTGGTCAATTATTTCAATGTCAAATGGTATATACATTCTCACAAGTTCTATAATCATACCACCAAGTATCAGTAAAATAAATGTCACGATGACAGAAAGGTAGAGTATAAACATATTTACTATAGTAAGAACTTTCAATAAAGCGTAATTGCTGGTATAATCTATATCATGAATTTTTCTGATGCCAACTATAAATGCAAATAGGCAAGTAGAACCAGTAATCAGAGCGGTAATTATGTTGATGTAGATGACATTTGACCTTGATAGGTCTTTTGCAATAGAAAGAGTATGATTGACTATCTGAGTTATGTAAGGCAAATTTGGAAATAGTAAAGTGATATTTTCTATGGCGTCATCAATACTTACCTGCGGTATATATGATATAGTAGAGAAAATAAGCATGAATAGTGGTATACTAGATATTATAAGGAAGAAAGATGAACTTGCTGCATAAATAGGTATGTCGTTTGACATATAGAGTGCGACAACATTCTTTACAAACCTAATAATTGTTCGTAACCATTTTGGCAATTTTCTATATATTTTTTTAAGCTTTTCGTGCATAGACTATATTTTACATTATAAATGCATATTTTTCAATAATTTGTGTGGGCGGATGATATCCGACCCTACAATGTAGGGGCGAGCATCGCGAGCCCGTAACACAACAACAAATAAAAAACATTTGCGAGGTAACAACATGGAATCAGTTAATTTTTTTAGCAATGAATTATTTATACCAATATTAGCATTATTTATTTTGCTATTAATAGTTTTAATATTGGTTGTTATTTCAATTGTAAGTAACAATAAAAGAAAAGATGAATCAAGATATATCGCTCACATGATAGGTGATCTTGAGAAAAATGTAATAAAAGAATCAAATGAGAATTTTGTTAAAATATTAAACCAAAATCAGATTAATTCAAGTAACTTGACTAAGGGTATGCAAGAGTCACTTGATAAAATTAATACAACAAATGAAAAAAAACTGAATGAAATAAGAACTGCAAATGAAGAAAAGTTAAATGTTATTGAAAGAAACATAAATGACAAACTTGATAAATCTTTAAATGAGCGACTCGACAACAGTTTTAAAACTATAGGTGAACAACTTCAAAATTTACAAATTACAAATGGACAACTTCTCAATATGTCTGGAACAATCACTGACCTTCAGAAGTCTTTATCAAGCGTTAAAGCTCGTGGCATATTCGGTGAAAAGCAACTTGAAAGTATACTTGAAAGTATAATGACTAGCAACATGTATGAAAAGCAGTTTAAAGTAAAAAAGAATTCAGACGAGAAGGTTGACTTTGCTATAAAGATACCTAATAAAGATGACGATGGATTTGTCTATCTACCTATAGATGCAAAATTCCCAAATGATAGATATATGGATGTTGTAAATGCTGCTAATAGTAGAGATGAAAATTTATTAAATGCTGCGATAAAAAGTTTAAAGGATGCTATAATTTTTCAGGCAAAAAGTATTTCGGATAAATATATTGAGCCACCGCTTACTACAGAATTTGCAATTATGTTTTTGCCTACGGAAGGTTTATATGCAGAGTGTTTGAAAATTGATGGATTAGCAGATGATTGCCAGAAAAATCATAAAATACTTCTCGCAGGTCCTACAACCATCACAGCACTCATAAATAGTTTTAGCGTTGGATTTAGATTTTTGCAAATAAATAAAAATAGTAAGAAGATTGCCGAAATTCTTCAAGCCATCAAAGCTCAATATGGAAAGTTTGAAGAAGAAATCGAAAAGACAAAGAGAAGCATAGACTCGGCTGCGAAGTCTACAGAGCAACTGTCGAAGAGAAACTCAATGATCACTAGTAAGTTGAAAGGCTTCGATGCCATAGGAATCGAAGAGTCAAATAACATACTCGAAATCGAAGAATAACCATGAAAGTTATATTAGAAAATACAACCGCAGAAATTGTAGAAAAGAAATCCCGCTTCATAGCGAATATATTTTATGTCGCGAATGTTGAAGAAGCCGAAGAAAAGCTCGTAGAAATAAAAAAGAAATATTACGACGCTAAACACAACTGCTTTGCATATGTTATAGGAATAAATGGCGAGCAGGTAAAATCAAGCGACGACGGCGAGCCACAAGGCACCGCCGGCCATCCAATGCTCGACATTTTGAAGGGCAACGAGCTCACGAACTGTATCGCAATCGTAACGAGATATTTCGGAGGTACGCTTCTTGGCACTGGAGGCCTTGTGAGAGCATATAGTGACAGCCTTAAGGCAGCAATTGCAAATGCAAAACTTGCCGAGATAAAAAATTCTTATGAAGTATCATTTGATGTGAGCTATGATGACTATGGTAAGATAGAAAAATTAATTCAAAATTACAACAATACAAATGACGGATTAAATAACATTTATTCACTTGATAAAACATTTGAAGATGTAGTAAAATTAAAATACTTAGTAGATGTCAGCATTTTCGAAAAGTTAAAAAAAGAAATTATAAATCTAACTAAAGGGAAAGTCGCCTTAGACGACGACTCCAAACAGACATATTATTTCTCGGATAATAAAGTTAATTATTTATAAATATATAAGTATTTCTAATTTGCAAGTCACTAACGAAAATAGTTGGAGTAAAAACAAATTTTTTGCGAATATGGCGATAGCTGAGACTTAGAGTTTTTGCATTGTTTGAGCACCGAAGGTGCGAGTTTGCAAAACTCTTGGCGAAGCAGAGCCATAGCTCGCATAAAAAATTTAGTTTTTATGACCTATTTTCGGTGTGACTTGCAAACTAAAAAAATTTATTACGAGGAAATAATATGTCAGGAAACACTTTTGGAAAACTTTACAGAGTCACCACCTTCGGCGAATCCCACGGCGCTGCTCTCGGCGCCATCATTGACGGTTGCCCAAGTAATGTCTCGCTTAGCGAGGAAGATATCCAACTATATCTCAATAGGAGACGACCAAATGATTCTGAATTATCAACTCCAAGAAAAGAAAAAGACAAGGTTGAGATTTTGTCAGGTGTATTTGAAGGGAAGACGCTTGGCACTCCAATTTGTGCTATAGTTAGAAATGAAGATATAGGAACTTCGGAATACGGAGTTTTGAAAAATATTTTTAGACCAGGTCATGCTGACTATACATATGAAAAAAAATATGGCATACGAGATTATAGAAGTGGTGGTAGATCTTCTGGAAGAGAAACTATCGGACGTGTCATAGGCGGCGCAGTTGCGATAAAAGTTTTGAAAGAAAAGAATATTATAGTGACAGCTCGTGGAAATTATGATTTGTCACGACTTGCAAATGGAGCAGACGAAGTTGACTATGAAAATGTTGATGACTCAATTGGCGGCATAGTTGAGTGTGTGGTGAAAGGATGCCCTGCTGGACTTGGCGAACCTGTGTTTGACAAACTTGATGCAGAACTTGCGAAGGCTTGTATGTCAATTGGAGCAGTCAAAGGTGTTGAAATCGGTGCAGGCTTTGATGTGGCAAATATGCTTGGCTCAGAAAATAATGATCAGATGACTGTCGGCGAAAAGTTTTTGTCAAATAACTCAGGCGGCATTTTAGGTGGCATCAGTAATGGAAATGACATTGTCATACGACTCGCCATAAAGCCAACACCTACAATTGCCAAGACACAAAAAACTATAGACATATATGGCAATGAGACAGAAGTAGAATTAAAAGGAAGAAATGATGTATGCATAGTTGACAGAGTTGTGGTGGTTGTGGAATCAATGGTAGCTATGACAATTCTTGATTACTATCTTCAAAATATAAATGTTAAAAATATATAAAAATATTATAATAGTAGTTTCAGTTCTTGTAGTCATCTGCTTTGCGGCAGTGATGATAGTTTTATATGGCAGTAAAGATAGCGAGGCCGCTATTGAAAATGTAAAGAACAATGAGCAAATGATTTTTGATACAACTCAAAAGATAAGTATTTATTTAGAAGATGTGAATGATAAAGCGACAGCAAGTAATCTTGCTGAAGAAAATAAAGATGAAGTAAATGATGAGAATGTTGAAAATGATAAAAATGACAAAATAAATTCAAATATAGGAATTATATATTTGACTCCAGAAGAAAAATATAAGGCAGCAGATAGTTTTGTAAAAAAAGATACAAGAGAAAAGAAAGATGTATTTTGTTTTGTCGGAGATGTGTTCTTATCTAAGAAACCAAGAACTGCATATGATGAGCACGGACTTTCTGGAATTATTGATGATGGCTATCTTAATTTATTGAAAAGCAGTGATTTAAACATTGCAAACCTCGAGTGCTCTATAACTGATGACACTGAAAATGCAGAAGACAAAACATTTACATTTGCACTTCCCACAGAGTATGTTAATCCATTAAAAGAAGTTGGTTTTAATTTATTCACACTCGCAAATAATCACATACTTGACTATGGCGTGGATTCTATGATGAATACAATAAAGGTTCTCGATGAGAATGGCTTTCTACATATCGGAGCTGGAAAAAATATTGAAGAGGCGAAGAAGGCATACATTAAAGAAATAGACGGAAAGAGATATGCATTTTTATCTGCGTCGGCCGTCTTGCCATCAGATAATTGGAAAGCAACTTACGATAGAGCAGGAGTATTCAATGGCTATGACATTTCAGAACTTTGCGATGAAGTGAGAAATGTAAAACCATTTGTAGATAAAGTGATTGTCTATATGCACTGGGGTAGAGAACTTGAGACAGTGTCAAATACTTGGCAAAAACAATATGCGAGAAGAATTGTTGATGCAGGGGCTGATTTGATAGTTGGCGCTCACCCACATATGGTTCAAGAGATAGAGTACTACAAGAATGTTCCTATAATATACAGTCTTGGAAACTTTATATATGGTGGGACGATGAGAGATACTATGCTTGTAACTGCCACATTTGACTATAGTATAGATAAAAATGGTCAGATGCAGTTAGTAGTCTACCCAGGCTTATCCAATTATGAAAAAGTAAGAAAAGATTGGAAAAAGGACGAGGTTGTAGCGAAAATTAAAGAATTGCAAGATAAAAGTAGCACATGTTACATAGGTGACAACGGATATGTATTCACCATGGAGCAAGTGGCAGAGGCGTTGAGTAGTATTGAAAAATCGCAACAAATAAATTAAAATATCATTTATGAAATTAATTGTAGGTTTAGGAAATCCAGAAATAAAATATGCATTCACCAGACACAACACTGGTTTCCTTGCGATAGACGAATTGCTTCATAGACTTGGCAATGTAGAATTGGACAAAGATAAATTTAAAGGTCTCTATACAAAAACAAAAATCGGAGACGAAGATGTGATAATTGCTAAGCCGATGACATATATGAATCTTAGCGGAGAATTCATAAGACCTCTCGCAGATTTTTACAAGATAGAACCAAAAGATATTATAGTAGTATATGATGAACTTGCGCTTCCTATCGGAAAAGTTAAAGTTACAAAAGAAGGTTCGGCCGCAGGCCACAATGGCATAAAATCTATAATTGCAAACCTCGGCACAGAAAAATTCATCAAGGTTCGTATTGGCATAAAAGATGATAAACCATTTATAAGTCAGATAGATTTTGTGTTGATGAAATATACTCCAGAAGAATTAAAAATTCAGAAAGAAAATATTGATAGGGCGGTGGACGCCATCTTCAGTATAATAGAAGTTGGTATTGATAAAACCATGAATGATTATAATGGTATTTAATTTGTAAATGTACTATAACATAAATAGCAATCGAGATTACTTAAAATTGAAAAAGTGTCTTGGAGAAAATCCGAGATCTGTTTTAGTGCGCAATATTTGTGACAATGCAAAGGTTAATTTTGTCGCAACATTTGCCGATAGGCAAAAACTTGTAGTGCTCCCTGATGAGAGGAGTGCTATTTTATTTTATGAAGATGGTAAGTTTTATGACAAAAATATTTACTACTTCGGAGAGAAGGATTTGCTCTTTGCATCTGCAAGCCTTGATGACGAAAAACTTTTAAAAGATAGAACTATAGTTCTAAAAAAACTTTTGAATAAAGAAAATATAACTTTGATCACGACTATTTCTGCCTGTCTCGAAAAACTTCCTTCACTTGATAATGTGATGGATAGAATTATTAAGCTCTCGCATAATAAAGAGATTCCTTATGACGAATTCATTACTAAACTAATCGACTTGGGATATGATAGAGTCGGAGAAGTAGAAGTTCCTGGTGAGTTCGCAGTGAGAGGCGGCATCATAGACATATATGAGGTTTCAAATGACGACCCAATCCGTGTAGAATTCGTTGGCGATATAATAGAGAGCATAAGATATTTCAATATTGAAACTAAGAGGTCTACGGAGACTATTGAGTCTATAGACATTTTACCGATAGTTGATGATAAAAAGAAAAGTGGAAATACTTTTGTGCTAGATTATTTTTCAAATGATGCCCTTGTGTTTTTTGATGAGCCAAAGCGACTTAGTGATAGAGTAAATCTCATAATAGATATGCTTAGAGAAAGCTATGAGAGCAGACAGATTATAGAAAAAGACATTGACTATGAAGACCAGGATAAGATAAAACCTATAGAACTATTTGATTCTAAATATGTATTCGATAGACTTACTGAAAAGAATTGTATACAGCTTACAAGTCTTGATGACTCGCCTTATGTAAATGAAGAGAAGTTCAGTTTACAAAAGGGCTCATGGGATTATGATTTTGATTTCATGATGACCACTCCTATATTTGACAAAAAGGATTATGGAAAGACCAAGGCAGAAATCAAATCATATCTTGCGAGAGGTTTTGCAGGACTTATAGTTTTAAATTCCCACACGAGGGCAGAAAGACTTGCAAATGAATTGCAGGCTGAAAATATAAAAGCTTACATAACAAATACTCTTGATGAAAAAATAAGTGAAGGTAGCATAGGCATCTATGTTGGGGAGCTTTCAAGTGGATTTATAGATGAGACTGACAAGTTTTTTATATTTACAGAAAAAGATTTATTTGGCATAGAGCCGGAGAGAAAGAGAAGAATATTAAAGAACAAACATCGTGACGGCTACGCACCTATTAATGACTTAGGTGAATTGAAACTTGGTGACTATGTAATTCATGAAAATTATGGTGTGGGAATATTTAAAGGTATAACTCGTCTTGAAACTGATGACATAGAGAAGGATTATGTGAAGGTCGAGTATGCTGATGGTGGTTTCTTATATGTTCTTGCTACGAAGTTAGAGTCACTTGAAAGGTTTGCATCAAAAACTGCAAAGGTACCAAAGCTCAATAAACTTGGAAGTAATGATTTCTTGAAGCTAAAAAAGAAAGTTAAAATTGACATATTAGAAACTGCAAAAGACTTGATAGAACTATATGCGAAGAGACAAGAAGCAAAGGGATATATTTTTAGTAGTGATTCGGTTTGGCAGAGAGAATTTGAAGAGACATTTCCATATATAGAAACTTATGATCAACTACTTGCTATAGAGGCAGTGAAGTCGGACATGCAGTCTGATAAGACTATGGATAGACTCATCTGTGGTGATGTGGGATTTGGGAAAACTGAGGTTGCAATTCGTGCAGCATTTAAAGCAGTGCAGGATGGTAAGCAAGTGGCATACCTTGTGCCGACTACAGTTTTATGTATGCAACATTTTAGAACTTTCACCGAAAGGTTTTCAAAGTACCCTGTAAGGATTGCATTTTTATCAAGATTTAATACTAAAAAAGAAAACACTTTGATATTGGACAAACTCAAAAATGGTGATTTGGATATAGTGATAGGTACTCATAGATTGTTGTCACCAGATGTGCAGTTTAAAAATCTCGGGCTTTTGATCATAGATGAAGAACAGAGATTTGGAGTTAGTCATAAGGAAAAAATAAAAAGACTCCGTCACAATGTCGACGTGCTCACACTCACTGCTACGCCAATTCCAAGAACTCTATACATGTCTCTATCGGGCATAAGAGATATGTCTATGCTTACAGAAGCACCACCAGAGAGAATGCCTATAAAAACTTATGTACTTGAGTTCAATGAGGAACTTATAAGAGAGGCAGTTAATAGAGAGTTGAAGAGAGACGGGCAGGTGTTTATAGTTCATAATCGTGTGTCTGACATCTATGCATTTGCAGATAAAATTTCATCGCTCTGCCCTTATGCAAAAGTTGCAGTGGCACATGGTAAACTTAAAGAGGATGAACTTTCTGACACAATGATGGATTTCATAGATAAGAAATTTAATGTGCTCGTGACAACGACTATCATAGAAACAGGTCTTGACATACAAAATGCAAATACTTTGATAATAGATAACTCAGAGCAATTCGGTCTGTCGCAGCTCTATCAGCTTAGAGGCCGTGTAGGTAGAAGTAATAGGACAGCATATGCATTTTTCATGTATAGAAAAAATAAAGAATTGACCGAAGATGAGCTTACAAGACTTAAAGCGATAAAAGAAAATACTGCACTCGGCTCTGGACTTAAGATTGCGATGAAGGACCTTGAGATGAGAGGAGCAGGAAACATTTTAGGACTTTCGCAGAGTGGGCATATTGATGCAGTTGGATACGATTTATATATCAAACTATTAAATGAGGCTGTGAAATATCTAAGAGAAAATAGTGATGATGGCAAAAATGTCGATAGTGTAAATGTTGACGATTTTGTAAATGGTTTTGACACTATAGTTGATATTGACATAGATGCATTTATACCAAATACCTATATAGAAGATGAAGAGACGAAACTTGATGTGTATAGAAAAATATCTAAGTGCGAGAGAGAAGAAGAATTTGATGAATTGAAAGATGAACTGAAAGATAGATTTGGAAATTTTCCAAAAGAACTTGAGAACTTAATCTTCATTGCAAAACTCAAGATAAGGGCACACAAGTTCTATGTGACTCACTTAAATATAAAGAGAAAACTTGTGACCATAACATTTGCAGAGCACCATAAGATTGATGGCCAGTCAGTTGTCGACATTGTAAATAAATTCTGTGGAGCAATCAGAGTCATAAATGGTAAGCAAGTGTCACTCACATATCGAGCGAATCCAGAGGATAATCCAAGTATCGACAAATCACTTAAGATTGCAGAAAATATCATCAACTCTTTAAAGTTGCAGTCGTAGGGGCTAAGCATGCATGTCTGTTTGAATTGCATTTATTATTGATCATCTATGTACAAATTGAATCAGATAAAATTGAATATTTATCATAGCGATGAAGATTTTAAAAAGAAGATTGCTAAAACAGCTGGTGTGAGTGTAGCCGATATTGATTGGTCTACACTCATTATTTTGCATAAATCCATAGATGCTCGCGACAAAAATAACATCTTATTTGTCTACAACATCGCCTTTGATTTTGTAGGGGCGAGTTCTACGAGCCCGCAAATTAAGAGGTTAAAAAATAAATTAGAAAAGTATGAACCAGTTAAATTTAACCCTTATAAATTATGTGAAAAAAATGTAGGGAAAGATAAAATAAATTATGTAGGGGCGAGCACTGCGAGCCCGAAAGTGTTAGCAACTAATGGAATCAGACCAATTGTAGTAGGCTTCGGTCCAGCTGGTATTTTTGCAAGTTACATTTTTGCACTCAATGGTCTCAAACCAATAACAATTGAACGTGGCAAATCTCTCGATGACAGAATTAAAGATGTAGATAAATTTTTCAAGACTATGGAACTAGATGAAGAGTCAAATGTCTGCTTTGGCGAAGGTGGCGCAGGTGCATTTTCTGATGGCAAATTAAATACCAATAATAAAGATAAAACTGGTATATATCATTTTATATTAGAAACATTTGTGAAGTTTGGCGCTGATGAGAGAATACTTTATGAGAATATGCCGCATATCGGAACTGATAAGTTGGTGGGTGTGATTAAAAATATGCGGAATGAAATTATAAAACTTGGTGGGGAGATACACTATAATACTAAGTTAAAGTTTGAAAACGGGCTCGCAAGCTTCGCCCCTACAATTATAAAGGATACACCAATTGTTTTAGCGATTGGAAATAGCAGTAGAGATACTTTTAGAGAGTTGATTGAGAATGGTTTTGATTTGAAAGCTAAGCCATTTGCAATTGGGTATAGAATTGCACACGGGCAATTACTAATCAATGAAGCGCAGTATGGTGGGGCTCGTAAAACTCGCCCTTACATGGGCTCTACAAGCATTCGCCCCTACGAAGATAAATTGGGACCGGCGACTTATAAACTTACTTACGATGTAGGAAACGGTCACTCGGTTTATAGTTTCTGTATGTGCCCTGGTGGCTATATCATCAATTCGTCAAATTATAAAGGTA
>JAFXWR010000232.1 GCA_017542725.1 Lachnospiraceae bacterium
AATAACTATGGTGATCTAACTATAAAAGATAATTATGTAAAGTGCAATGCAAGTGGCGATAGAAATTATAGTGCACTTAGAATGATAGGCAATGATTCTTATCTTAATATAGGAAGTGGTACAAGTAAGATTTATTCACCAATAGCAACAGCAGCTAATGTAAAAACATACGGTGTATATTCTACAAAAGACATTTTTATAAGACAACTTGCAGGAACTACATTTAATGAAAACAATTACTTTGATGATATCATTATAACACCTGATGTTTCAGTTACAGAAAGAGCTGGAACTATAATGAATACAGGATTCATTAAGTCAACAGAGGTAGCAGAAAAATCATTTAAAGCATCTACATACAGCAATGCTTATTTTAAAGCATATAAAGGTAGAAACAATAATGTAGTTATAGGTGTGAGAAAAGTCAACTTTGACTTCAATGTGCCAGCAGGAAAGACAATAGCCACAAATAGTTATCCTGAATACAAGCTCATAGGTGGAGCAACTATATCAAAGATTGATAAGGCTACATTTAAAGTGGATGGTTATGCATTTATGGGATGGACTTTTGAAAGAAAGGATCCATCTTCAACAACGTCTGTGGATGTGCGAAATGGAGGAAATCTTGATACACCATTTGGAACAAATGAATTAAGTGGTGAGTGGACACTTTATGCACTATGGGGCAATCATAGACATAAGGTCTGCGGCACAGCAACAAATTCTGAGTGTGATCACGACAATGTTCATCTTGGCACTCACTCAGAGATTTTAACTTATGAAGAATTGACAGAAGAGACAACATTTGTATCAGGTGGAGCATATTACTTAACTAGTGATTTGGAAATCAATAGAACTATAAATGTAACAGGCACAGTTTATATTTGCTTAAATGGATTTACACTTAATAATGTAGCATTTATAGGAACAAGTGCTGATAGTGCAGTATATATTTGTAATTGTCAAGAGAGTGAAGCAAATATGACTCAAATTGATTCTGTAGAAGAATTATTTAGAGATATGCATACTTATATGTATTCTGTAGGCGGAAGAATAAATGCATCTACAAAAATGATTAATCATAGACTAAATGCTGGATATAATTTTGAGGCATACAATGTATTGTTTAAACCTGTTGATGGATTTGTATATACTGTCACAGATGGTAGTTTGACAGGTCAAAATGATGCATATAGAAATAAAACTATCTTTTCAAATGTAATAATAACTGGATATACAACTACTTGTCTGATATCAGATAATTCAGCTGATGCTACAGTCAATGGTTACTTTGGCTTGTTTGATTCAGTCATTACTGGCAATAATATCACAGGTAGAGGAATTATAATGAATGGTGGTGGAAAATTTGATGTTGAAAATACTATAATAAGCAACAATGAATTAAGACCATCTGCTGCTGGTTCTGCTATAGGTATTCATCAGAGAAATGCAACGGGAATAATGAACATATCAAGCACATCAGTAGTTAATAATATATATGTGCCAAGTGGAGCTGTTCATGCAAGACTCATATACACTAATGGTGGAACAATTAATATATCATCATCATCAATTGCTAATAATAATGTGACACATATTTTTGACCACGATACAGGATACCTAACACTTAATGATGTAAAAATTAATTCAAATACTATAAATAATAATATAATACATCAAGTCGGCGGAAACATAAAAATAGATAAGTCAAGTATCAATAATAATGTTGTGAATGAATATGCAATAAATTCAAGAAACGGCTCATTTATCATTAGTAGTTCAGAAATGAGTGAAAATACGATTAATGATATTGCAATTAATTTGACTAACTCAAGATTTACAGCAGAAAAAGTAGATATTAAAGAGAGCACAATGTCTAACATATTAAAAGCTGTATCTGGTAGTGTAGTTATAGCATCAGCTTCACATATTTCAAGTAATAGGGTACTGGCCAATAAACATTCTACAGAAACAACAAATGAAGCGATTGATATTAATAATTCTACTTTTGATGTATATGGCGATAGTAGTGTAGATAATACGATATCATCTGCAAGATCAATAATTTATGTTAGTGCATCATCTACACTCAATATTAAGAAAGATGCTAAGTTTGTATTTGCATCAAACTCTACACAACTTCATGTACTTGCTATGACAGCTTCATCTGTCAATGTAGAAGAAGACGGAACTCTTGAGTTTAGTGGCAATATTGTAAAATCACTTGATGCAAATACAATTGAAGCAATATATGACAATGATGGCACTAGCACTGCTAACATATATGGAAACTTAACAATAATTAATAATGAGTTTGAAGATACAAATGGATTGACAAATGTAGCAACTTCATTTAGAAACCCAAATAATTCAACATTAAAAATAGGTAATGGAAAAGTATTAATACATGATATTAAGCCAAGTAGAGAAGCTGATAAAGATGTAAATCACTACGGCCTGTATTCAGCTATGAATAGCTTTATGACACAAGCTACAGGAACATCATTCAATGAAGAGAACTATATTGAAAACGTAGCACTAAGTAGCGGTACTGGCATTGTGATGGCAAATGATAATTTTGTAAAGGATACATTAGTTGCTGAAAAATCATTTAAGGCATCAACAATAAGTAATGCAAATTATAAAGCATATAAAGGAAATCGCAACAATGTAGTTATCGGTATAAGAAAAGTAAACTTTGACTTTAATGCACCAGTAGGTAAAGTGGTTGCTACAAATAGTTATCCTGAATACAAATTAGTAGGTGGTGCTACTTTATCACATATTGATAGAGCAACTATGACTACTGATGGATACTTCTTCCTTGGATGGACTTATGATAGAAGAGAAGCAACTACATCTGCACTTGCAAAAGCCGATATAAGAGATGGCGGTTATCTAGATACTGCATTTGGTGCAGATGAATGTAATCAAGAGTGGACACTTTATGCATACTGGGGAACTCATACACACAAAATTTGCGGACTTGCTTCTGGTTCTGAATGTAACCACGATGCAGGATATACAAGTAGTCATACAAAAGTTATATCTTATGAACCATTTAAAGCAACTATGTCGACACTCACATCAGGTAAAGGATATGTGCTTACTTCTGATTGCAATGTAAATAGAACATATACAATTGCTGGCACAGTATATCTATGCTTAAATGGATATGCACTTAACAATGTGGCATTTACTGGCACAGATGCAAATAGTGCAATCTATATATGTAATTGTAGTACTGAAGAGGCAAATGTTACTCAATTATCTTCACAAAATAACTTGTTTGAGGATATTAATACTTATGTATATGGAACAGGTGCAAGAATTAATTTCACAACAAAATATATAAACAGAAGACAAACTTGTGGCGACTTTGAAGTATATAATGCAAAATTTGTACCAATAGCAGGATGGACAAATGTAGGTTCTGTAGAACAATATGCAATAGTAGATGAAGGGACAAATAATATTTTAAAGAGAACTACATTCTCAAATGTTGTGCTAGATGGATATACTACAAGGATACTCGTATCAAACAATGGTTCTAATACAAACAATACTTTCACAATACATAACTCAGAGTTTATTAATAACACCGTTATTACTTCAGATGGTACAAGTAATGCTTCAGGCATTATATATAATACTGCAGGTAAATATAATATTGATAATATAAAAATAAGTGGCAACAATTTTGAAGGTAATAATAAAGCGGCTATAAATCAACCTGGCGGCTTAGGATCTATCAATATTAAGAACAGTATAATAGACAACAATAGATCAACAGGTACTTCTGCTACTACAAGACCATATTTATTAAATGCAGGGCAAGGAAAAATCAATGTATCAAGTATTTCTATAACAAATAATACTAATATAGAGAAGCTTATAAACAGTGTGAACTCTAGTGTAAACATTGATAGAGCATATATTTATAATAATACATTTAGAGGAGCAGTCATCGAAATTGATGCTCAATCAGTTCTCAATATGTCAAATATAAATATGACAAGTAATACAAGTAATATTAGATATTTATATAATTCGGGAACTGCGACGATATCAGATATGGTATTTGACAACAACAAAGTTACAAGTGCGACGGGAACTGACTCAAGGTCTATATTTGACAATTATAAGATTCTTACGATTGATAGAGCAACATTTAGCAATTTAACTACTACTGCTCATTTACTGCATAGCGATAGCACAGACTCATTTACTGGTAAAAACATTAATATAATCAACAACACAGTTCAAAATGACTTGTTTAACATTGCTGATAATAGTTTCAAGTTAGAAGATGTTGTTATAAAAGATAACAATATAATAAACAATTTAGTAAATGTTCGTTCAGGAGCAAGAACTGTTGAATTTAATAATGTAGATATTAAAAACAATACTGTTCAATTACATTTGATTTATCAAGCAACTGGAACATTTAACATAAAGAACACCAATATAGAAAATAATATTGTTAATAGGCGAATAGCTTATGTAAGTGGTAGCACACTCAATATGGAAAAAGTATCTATTGATAATAATACAACATATAATGGTGCACTATATGCGACAGAGAATAGTTTTGTAAAAGCAAGTGCTTCAACGATAACAAATAATACAACAACATACACAGGAGATGACGGTTCTAACTTTATCTTAATAGAAAAGTCAACTATGACTGTATATGGCAATTCTGAAATTTTAAATAATGATGCTTCAAGCTTAGGAAATGCATCAGTTATAAAGGTTGTAAGCAGAGCAGCAAGTAGAACTGCTGAATTAAAGATTGAAGATGGTGGCTCATTAAAGATAGCATCTAACTCAATAACAAAGTATAGTATATTGAATGTGGCAGAATATGGTAAACTAAGTATAAATGAAAATGCTGATGCACAAATAACAAAGAATGTTGTGAAAGTAGTAGATGATAGTACATCTTGTGTGAGACTTCAGGAAACAAATTCAAAAATAGATGCCTATGGTAGTCTTATTATAAAAGACAATTATTATAGCTATGCTGGAACAAATTCATATGATGTATCAGCCTTGAGAGTATCTCTTGCAGCAACAGCGAGATTCAATATAGGTAGCAAGAAAGTACAAATTTATAAGATGCTACCTTATGAAGGTATGACTACAACACTTAAACCATATGGAATGTATTCAACTATACAAAGTTTCATGACTCAACTTCCTGGCACTACATTCAATGAAGAAAACTATTTTGAAGATATCGCACTTAGCAGCGGTACTGGTATAGTGATGGCTAATAATAACTTCATAAAAGATACTTTAGTTGCTGAGAGGTCATTTAAGGCAGCTACTTATAGCAACGCAGATTATCGAGCTTATAAAGGTGCAAACCAAAATGTAGTAATCGGTATAAGAAAAATTAAATACGACTTTAATGCTCCGGAAGGTAAGACAATAGCAACTAATAGTTATCCTGAGTATAAATATGTAGGCGGCGCAACAGTATCAAAGATTGATAAAGCTACATTTACAGCTGATGGATATACATTCCTTGGTTGGACAAAGGATAGAAGAAAAGCTACAACATCTATATCACATAATGTAGATGTTAAAGATGGTGGTAATTTTGATACTGCATTTGGAACTGATGAATTAAACGAGGAGTGGACACTTTATGCATACTGGGGAACTCACACACATAAAGCATGCGGAACAGAGGCAGGAGTAGAATGTAATCATGACAATGAACATATAGGTTCACACACAGATGTCATTTACTATGAACCACTTCTTGATACTATGACAACACTTGAATCAGGAAAAGGATATTATCTAACTAGCACAGCAAGTGTAGCAAGAGCATTTAATATAGCTGGAACTGTATATATCTGCTTAAATGGATATGCACTTAAAAATGTGGCATTTAGAGGCAACTCATCAAATGACAAAGTGTATATATGTAACTGTAGCTCTGATGAAGCTGCTGTTACTCAACATCCAGATGCTTCAAATGATGTTATGTTCTATAATTTGACAGCTAAAATCTACGGAACAGGAAATAAGATAAACTTCACTACAAAATATCTTGCAATACGAGAGTATGCAAATGATTTTGAAGCTTATAATGCATACTTCACAGGAGTTTCTGGCTGGTCACCAGCAACATCAGCTACTCATCAAGCAGTATTTGATGGTGCATCAAATGCATATGAGAGACATGCTACATTATCAAATGTGACATTTGAAGGATATAGAAGTGATGTGATAGTGTCAAATATTAGTGGCTCACAAAATTCAACATTATATATCAATAATTCAAAAATAATAAATAATGAAATTACTGGTGCTGGAGGTATATATAATACAAATGGTATATATACAATTAATAACACATTGATAAACAACAATACTATAACTGATACCTATACACTTATAAGACAAAATAATTTTGCGAGTGGAAAAATCAATATTTATAATTCGAAAATAGAGAACAACAATGAGTCAGGTATAAGAAATAGCTTACTTATATATTGTGAAGCGGGAACTATCAATATATCAACAGTATCAATAGTAAACAATAAATCAGCATACGTAATGAGAATTGCAGAAGCTGGCGCAAAAATGGATGTCAATAATGTGACTATAAAAGACAATACTGTAAATGCTTATTTGATAAGAAATAATCATGCAAGTGCTACATTTAATTTAAGCAATGCAGATATTAAGGACAACAACTCAAGTGAATACTTCATATACAATGAAGGCACTATGAGCATCAAAGATTCAAGGATTGATAATAATAACGATACTGCTCATACACTTGTATATACTATTAGAGCATTGACATTAGATAATGTAAAATTCACAAATAATAATAGCAGCAATTCATTGCTTAAGACAAATAGTGGTGCAATATTAAATGTTAAAAACTCAGTTATAGCAAGTAACTCTACTACTGACCCAATAATTTACAATGGCAATGACGGAGCAGCTACTTTAACCCTTGAAAATGCAGATATTTATAATAACCGTGTCCCTGCTGGAACTGACAAATCAATAATACATAGTGAAAGATCAGGAGGAAGTGTTACATTTAAAGGCGACAACAATATTTATAAAAACTCAAGTACAAAAATTATTAGTATTGATAGACATAATATTAATTTTGAAAATTCAAATACTAAGATATATGAAAACGAAGCTGAAGAGCAACTAGTTATAGTGATGGATGCAAATACAAATATTGATGCTTCATCTACACTTGATATTTCAAATAACACAACAAGAAGAATATCGGGTTCATCGTCATTCTTATCTATAGGAAATAGTACTGCTGGTTCATCAATAGTAAATGTCCTTGGTAATTTGAATATAATAGGCAATACGGTTTTAGTTGACTCAGATTATACACCTACTGCAATAAATGCTAGTCCAGCAGGATTATATACTGGTCTTAGAACACAAGTTTATATGGGTAATGGTGCTATAAAGGTTTATGGAAATACAATAACAGATGATACTAAGAGATTTAACAAGATGTATCAATGGTATAGTAAGAATGTAAATCCTTATATTTTCCAGACAGCCGGAACTACATTTAATGAAGAAACATTAATTGATGGTATAGGATATATAAATGGAACAGGAACTATAGTTGCAAATGATAACTTCATAAAGGATAATGAAGTGGCTGAAAAATCATTTATTGCGGCAACTTATAGTGAGTATTTTGCTAATGGTGCAGACTTTAGAGCATATAAAGGTGCTGACAATAATGTAGTTATCGGCATAAGAAAAGTTTACTTTGATAAGAATATACCAGCTGGACAACATATAACTAAAGGTAATATTGCTACTATGAATATCGCAGGTAAGGTATCAGTAACATTACCTGAAGTAACTATGAGTACAGAAGACTATGAACTTATAGGTTGGTCATATGCACCACAGACTCCAGACCCTACGGGAGCAGTAGTGCCAGCAGTTGATATTGCGAATGGTGGAACATTTGATATGCCAATAACTGAAGTAGAAAAGACATTATATGCAGTATGGTTTAAGGATTGTATAGTAATTGACTATAATCCATCAACTCCATCATCAGTTCGTAGTGAGTATAAAAATGAACTTACAAGTGAACTTAAAAAGGCAACTATGAGTTTGCTGCTTAAGACTAAAGGAACTATAAGTATAATTGAAAGCCCATATACAATAGATGGATATACATTTAAAGGTTGGGCACTCACACCAGTCGGAAGAGTAGAAGCAGATACATATGTACTTGACGCAACTTATCAACCAAATAATATAGTAACTTATGATGATATGCTTGCAGCACACCCAAGTAAGACTGTAAATCTCTATGCAGTATGGGTAAGAGATACATATAAAGTAACTATCCATGCAAATGATGTAAGAGAAGGAAATGGTACTTCAACAGGTTCGTTAAATGGATTGACAACAGTTACTAAGACATTTGACATGAGATATGATTCGACATTTGAAGAAGTAGGCGGCAGTGGTTCTGCAGGCGCGAGCCCACTCTTACCAACAAATGGCTCAAGAACTGGCTACACTTACAATGGCGAATGGGCAAAGACTAAAAATATAAGAATAGAAGATAGAGCATCTTGGTCAGAAACACATGCTACAGATGTATATAAGAATGATTCGGTATATAGACTTGCCACAGAATCAATCTTGTATGCTAACTGGATTAATAAAAAATATAATGTGACACTTCACGCAAATGATGATAGAGAAGGTGATGGTAATACAAGAGGAAGTATCATAGCAGGTGATATTGCTACAGTATCTTATCCTATCTACTATGATGCTACTATGTCATTTGTGCCAAAGAATGGAACTAGAACTGGTTATACTTATGGTGGTGTAACACTTGCTAAAGTACTAATAAAGAATAGAAAGAAAGCACCAACTGTAGCTACTGCAACATCACTTTATAATTATGAAAGTGATAGAGATTTGTATGTAAACTGGATAAATAATGAATTCAAATTGATTGTTGATCTTAATGATGGAAAAGCTGGAACTCTTAAGACAGGAGATGAACTGATAGCATACTATGATGCAGTTTATCCATTTAAGTGGAAAGAAGGTGCGAGCGACATATATGATAAAGTAATAGATACACCAACTAAGGCATATAGTGAATTCCACTTCTTTGTAGAAGAAGCAAATAAAAATGTCGCAACATGGTCAGATTTACTTACAAAGGCAGAGCATGATAATTTATACGCATTATATGCTGTAGGAAAAGATATTTGCACTCTTACATCAGATCAAGAGATAGCAGCATGGTTCTCTCCTTCAAAGTTTGATGTAGAGCTTGATGGTAATGGTGGAACATTTAACAAAAAATCTATCATGACATTAAATGTGCCTTATACATATGAGGGCGGATATGCAAGCTCATCTTATGTGATACCAAATCCATCATATACTGGATTTAAATTCCTCGGTTGGCAAAAAGATGGAAGTTCGGTAATAGTAGATAGTAAAGACTTGTATAATACTGATTGGTTTATGTATGATGCAGGCGAAAGTGAACATACACTCAAGGCTACTTACTCTGAGATATCTTACAACATAAAATATGCTATGTCGAAGCTTCCAAAAGGTGGCACAGGAACATTGCCAGCGTCGATTTCAAATGTTAAATTTACTACAAGAGTATCTATTGTAAGTGGTAGCTTTAACTTAAGTGGCAATATGGAGTTTAGTGGTTGGACAGTGGCAAATGGATATAAGAGAGGAACGTTTATAAAGAAAAACTCATTGCCATACGGAATATCTGGCTTAGGTAGTTCAGATGGAGAGACTATAATACTTGAAGCTACATTTAGAGACAATAAAGGTGGAGGTGGAAAACGTGGTGGCGGTAGTGGCGGCGGTGGCGGAGGTACGATTGGTGGCGGAGGTGGTACTGGATATTGGTACTACGACTTCACAGGTTGGTCATACTATACTATAAATCCAACAACTATGAAATCAGAAAGATTGATGGATGGCTTGTATAAATTAAGGTATAAAGAATATGAACCAAAATATTATGGATTTGAAAATGGTTACATGGTTACTGGTTTCCATAATTTCTATGGACACACTTATTACTTCAATGAGAATCCATATACTGCAGAATATGGTGCAATGGTATTTGGAAATGTCACTCTAAACGGGATACTATTTATCATGGATCACGAAATTGGAGAGTTGGTTGAAGTAGTTACTACTTCGCCATATGAAAATGACTATACTTCTAAATGGGTAGTATCTTGGTTTAATGATCCTTTGAGTAATACAACACTTTTAGTTGCAAATGATGGAGTAAAGGTTGTAGGACTTCAAGGTGCAATAGGTCTTAATGGAATCTGGTATGTATTTGATGACCACAGTATCATGCAGAAAGGAATTATATATTATAGAGGATATTATTATTATCTGTCATTGGATGGTGATTTTATTGGAGCAGTATTACCAATAGAAATTATAGTAGATGGTGTATCATTAGATTTTAGGGAAGTGGGAACAGGTAAATTACAAAATCCAGAAAATATAGAACTCCTGACTACTGTAAAACCAAAAGAAATTAATGGGCAAATAGGAATAGAGAAAGCTAAGGTTGCTTAAATGTTTAATATAGTATTATTAGAACCTGAAAAACCGGATAACACTGGCAATATCGGCAGAACCTGTGTAGCAACAGGTTCTGCACTGCATTTAATATATCCGATTGGCTTTCAACTTACAAGGAAAAATATACATCATGCGGGGCTTGATTACTGGGAGAGGCTGAAACTTTTTACTCATGATAGTTACAGTGATTTTTTGGAATATTACAATGGGGCTCGTCACTCGCTATGGTTTGCGACTACGAAAGCACATAAGAGTTATACTGATGTGAATTTTAGAGACGGCGACTTTATAATGTTTGGCAAAGAGTCTGCAGGTATACCAGAAGAAATATTAGCAAGTGATGAAGAGCACTGTATAAGGATACCGATGATGGAAAATGAAAGATCACTCAATCTTTCAAATTCGGTTGCGGTGGTTCTGTATGAGGCGCTGAGGCAAAACAATTTTAATAATTTAATAACTAGGGGCGAACTGCACAAGTTAAAATATAATAATTAGCGCGGAGCCCGTACCCTACAAAAAAAGGAGTATATATGAAATATGAAAGAATTGCCATTGCTGTCCTTGATGGTGTTGGCATCGGAAAAAAAGATAAGGGAGATATGGTTGAGGCAGCATATATGCCTACCTATAAAGACATGATTCAAAATTCATTTGCAACTCCAATAGCAGCACACGGAACTGCAGTAGGTCTTGCAAGTGATGATGACATGGGAAATAGTGAAGTGGGACATAACGCGCTCGGCTCTGGCCAAATCATCTCGCAAGGTGCTAAACTTGTAGATGAGGCAATTTCATCAAGAAAAATTTATGAGACGGATACTTGGAAAGGTCTTGTGGAGAATTGCAAGAAAAATAATTCTAAGTTTCATTTCATAGGTCTTTTATCAGACGGAAATGTTCACTCGAATATTTCGCATTTGATAGATTTGATTAAAAATGTAAAGGCAGCAGGCGTGAAGAAATGTTTCGTGCATGCACTTCTTGATGGTAGAGATGTGCCATCAAAGTCAGCACTCAAATATGTAGAGATGATAGAGAATTTTTTCAAAGAGGTTAATGATGATAACTTCCATGTTTGTATAGCAAGTGGCGGCGGAAGAATGGTCATAACTATGGATAGATACAAGGCTGACTGGGAGATGGTTAAGAAGGGCTATGACACCCATGTGCATGGGGTTGGAAAACTTTTCAAGACTGCAAAAGAAGCGATAGAGACATATTATAATGAAGGTTGTGACTCAGACCAATATCTTCCTACTTTTGTAATTACTGATGGCGATAAGCCGGTAGGGAAAATTGAAGATAATGACAGCGTAGTACTTTATAATTTTAGAGGTGATAGAGCGATAGAAATTTCTATGGCATTTGATGATGATGACTTCCCATATTTTGACAGGGGCAAGAGACCAAATGTTATGTTTGCTGGTATGCTTGAGTATGATGGAGACCTAAAAATTCCAAAAAAATATCTTGTGAATCCCCCACAGATTAAAAATACTCTTACTGATTTTATGGTTAAAAATAAACTTTATGAATATGCAGTTTCTGAAACTCAAAAGTATGGACATGTAACTTATTTTTGGAATGGAAATAGAAGCGGAAAGGTTAGCGAAGAATACGAGACATATAAGGAAATAGCAAGTGACAATTGTCCATTTGACCAAAGACCTTGGATGAAGGCTGGAGAGATTGCAGATGCGATGATAGAAGCAATTCAAGATAAGAAATATTCATTTATTCGTTGTAATTTTCCAAATGGTGATATGGTAGGACATACTGGAAGTCTTGATGCGACAAGAGCTGCGCTTGAGTGCGTGGATCTTGAACTTGCAAGACTTAGAGAAGAGTGTAAAAAAAATAATGTGCTTTTGCTTGTGGTAGCAGACCATGGAAATTCTGACCAGATGTATGATTATAAGAAACCAGACCAGATAAGAACTGCACACTCATTAAATCCTGTATGGTTTATAATTGATGAAGATAAAACTAAATTCAAACTCAATGGAAATGAAGAGAAATTTGGACTTGCAAATGTAGCTGCAACTATAGTGACACTTATGGGTTATGAAACACCTGCTGGATGGGAAAAGAGTATAGTAATTTAAATAATGGGGACGAAGTTTACATCAGTTTAACAAAATTGTTGAAAATAGTAAAGAAGTTTGTTATAATATATTTAACAAGTCCACCGAGCCTCTGCAGCAATGCATGCCAATACGGGTGGATATTTTTTTAGTAAATATGTTTGACTTTATTAAAAAATTAATGTTTAGACGGACTAGTAGTAATGTTATTCAACTTAATGCTGGAAGTGTTAAAGTACATTATAATTATGAAAAGCAGATTGAAAGATTGAAACAGTATGGCATGATTATAAGTAATTATGATTTTGCTAAGGAATTTTTGAGAAATCACGAATATTATCGTTTAAGTGGATATTGTCATTTATTTATACAAAATGATAGATTTATTAAGAATATAACATTTGAAGAGATAGTAGATATTTATGAGTTTGATAGAGCATTGAGAATATTAATTCTTGAGTTTTTATATAAAATTGAAATTAAACTAAAAAGTATAATATCTTACTATTGCGCGGATACTTATGGCTCACTTGCATATCTTGATTATAACAATTTTAATTCCAAAAAATTTCATAAGAACTTTTTAACTACAGCAAAAAGAGAAGTTGGAAGATCTGATGAAAAGTTTATAGATCATCATGTAAAGAATAAAAACTCAGTTTTCCCAATATGGGTTGTTTTTGAGGTTTTGAGTTTTGGAACTATATCAAAGTTTTATAAAAATATGAAAACAAAAGATAAAAAAGCTATATCAAAGTTATATTTTAACAATATAGATTATGAATATATAGAAAACTGGATCAATGTTCTGTCTAATTTTAGGAACTTGTGTGCACACAATTCAAGATTATACAATAAAACTATATCTCATACTAGTATAAAATATGATAATAAATTGGTGTGTGATAATAATTCTGATATATACGATAGAATAAAGATTTTAGTTGTGTTTTTGGATGATGCTGATAAATCTGAATTTGATAATAGAATGAAAGTGCTATGCAATGATCATATATTTGCCAAGGACAATTTAGATTTTATGTACGAATAAGAGCAAATAATGGGATGGATAGAGTATGCACTTGATAACCCAAGAGTGTTACAGAAGTGCTTGTAAAAAATAAAGTAATAAAAGAGATTTTAATAAATTCTTAATAAAAAAAGTTGAATTATAAAGAGACTTATTATATAATAATTATGTATAAAAATGACACTACAAAGGAGTTTCAGCGTGCGAGTTTCTACATATAATACATACATACATACATA
>JAFXWR010000003.1 GCA_017542725.1 Lachnospiraceae bacterium
ACAGGCTCTTCAGAAACTGGAATAATTGTTGCAAATGGTAATTTCACACTTGATAATGAAGTAGCTGAAAAATCATTTAAAGCATCAACTTATAGTAATGCTGAATATAGAGCATACAAAGGCTTAAACAATAATGTAGTTATAGGTGTGAGAAAAGTAAAATTTGACTTTAACCCACCAACAGGAAGAACTATTGCAACTAATAGTTATCCAGAGTATAAATTAGTAGGTGGTGCAACAAGATCAAGAATTGATAGAGCAACATTTACTACTGATGGATATTTCTTCATGGGATGGACTAAGACAAGAAAAGAAGCAACAACTTCATTTGTGACAGATGTAGATGTCGTAGATGAGGGATATTTTGATACTTCATTTGGAACAAGTGAGTTTAGTCAAGAGTGGAATCTATATGCATATTGGGGAGTTCATGCTCATAAAGTATGCGGAACCCGTGGCGATGAAGCGTGTGCTCACGACAATTCTCATATAAGTACTCATTCAGAAGTCCTACAATACGAGTTGTTTGAAAGTACAAGAACTACACTTGTAAATGGACACGGATATGTTTTGAATGAAAACTTAAATCTTAATAGAGGATTTACTATAAATGGAACTGTTTATATTTGTTTAAATGGATACACATTAAATAATGTAAACTTCGAAGGTGCAAATACAAATAGCACAGTTTATATATGCAACTGTAAGTCATCAGAAGCAAATCTTACACAGAGAAGTGGAAGTGAGACATTATTTAAGGATATAAATGTATATTCTTATGGACCAAAGGGTGCTATAAACTATAGAACAAAATGGTTATCAGAAAGAGGTAATTCTGGTTTTGGTGCTCAAAACTTTATAGTTTATAATGCAAGCTTTAAGCCAATAACAGGATGGACATTTACAGATAATATGCTACTTAGACAAAATAATACAAATTATAATTGCAAAACTGTATTTTCTAAGACAGTATTTGATGGATATTCACAATATGGTATATTCTCAAACTCAAGCAGTGCAACAAGTAAGCCAACATATCTAATTATTGATTCAGTAATCAAAAATTGCAAATCAACAACTGCTAACTATGGTATTTTCTACAACAAAAATGGAACATTTAATATAGAAAATACAATTATAGAAAATATAATAATTGGAAATGGAGCTAATTTAATAAATCAGTATAATTCTAACGGCACTGTTACTATATCAAGTGTATCAATTATAGGATTGAATTCTACATCAACCACAAATGGAAATATAATTAGAAACAATGTAGGAACTACAAATATAAAGAATTTAAATGTAGTTGATTGTAAGAGTGAAAGAGTAGTAAATATTATATCTGGAAAAGTAAATATAGACAATGTAAGTATAGATGGTGGCACATATACAGGACCAATTATTAGTGTTGCAGGAAATGGCACATTGAATATTGATAATTCCGAGATTATAAATAATAATGTAACAAATGACATTTTCAATATATCAAGTGCAACAGCAAATCTTAAAAGAGTAAATATAGCTACAAATAGCAGTAGTGCAATAGTATTTAATGTATTGTCAGCATCTACTTTAACTACAGAGAATATGCATATTTTAGATAATACTGCAAGACATGTGATTGTAGAAAAAGGTGGTAGTAAAGTAGTAGCAAGTGCTGCAGAGATTGCTAGAAATATAATAAATGGAGCTACTTATGAATCAACTACAACTTGTGAGTTCATAGAGATAGCTGCTTCTACTTTTGATGTTTACGGCGATATGAATATATTTGATAATACATTAACTAATGGATTTCACAATATACGATCTATGCTCTATGCACATGGCAATAACTCGACAATAAATATCAAAGATGGCGGAAAACTCAATATTTACAAAAATGACTTAAATGATTATTTTGTGATATCGCTTGGTATAAGTGACACAGCTGCATTAAATATAGCAGAAAGTGGCTCTATTGATATAGAGAATAATATCTTGCAAATTAGTGATATTGCAGAAACAGTTCGTCCGGCTATAATATATACTCAACCAGGTTCAAATATCAATAACAGTGGTAATTTGACTATAAAAGATAACTATGTAAAGTGCAATGCAAGTGGTCAGAGAAATTATAGTGCACTCAGAATGATTGGTAATAATGCTTATTTGAATATAGGGAGTGGAGTAAGCAAGATTTATTCACCAATAGCAACAGCAGCAAATGTAAAAACTTTCGGTGTATATTCTACAAAAGACATTTTTATAAGACAACTTGCA
>JAFXWR010000233.1 GCA_017542725.1 Lachnospiraceae bacterium
ATTTGCAACTATATGTAGTTGTTTTGTTTGCTATGGGCAAACTATATCAGTAGGTAATATGGATGTTAGATTATATGCTGATGTTATGCAAGAAAATTTGACTACTGAAAAAAAAGTAAATGAAGAAGATGAAACTATTAGTGAGAATAATAAAAAAGAACCTAAAGATAAGTCTGTCAATATTGAATTAAGTATAAGAAATAACAATCCATATGAAACAGCAGATGTGACTATTGTAGAAAAAGTAAATAGTGGCTTTAAGCAATTAGGCACAAATAAAATTGATAGAAGAATATCATTTAAGTTAGAAAGTAATAATGAAAAAACATTTAAATATAATTATAAATATGAGAAGCATATTATATTAGACCAGTTTAATAAACTTATCTATGGAGATAATGATTCGTATGAAGAGATTCATAATGATAACAATATAGTAGTTGGTGATAAAAATACAAATTTAGAAATTGATGATAGTGAAAGGAATGGTGTTGATAATAGTAAAGACAAAATTATAGAAGAGAAAAAGAAAAATAAACAAAAAAACTCAAATCTATTATTAATAATATTTATTTGTATAGTGATAGGACTTGCTGTTGTTTATGGATTTACATTATTTCTTAGAAGTTTAAATGATAAAGATATAGACCTTGATGATTTTAATAAATATAATGGTTTTATAATAATTTTTGTGTTATCACTTGTAATAAGCATTATTGGAAAAACAAACATTTATGCAAGTAATTATGAACCAATCATATATCAAAAAGGACAAAGTTTTACAAAAACAATAATAGAAACTGTAGAATTTAATGAGAGATATTTTAATTTTAGTTATGAAATAACAGTTAAATATGAAAACAAACATGAAATAACAAGCTATGAGATAGATACAGATGGAGATTTGCTTTCTGATGCACTTGAATATTTATATATGACAGATATAAATAATAAGGACACAGATGGAGATGGACTTTTAGATTACCTTGAAGTAATGATACTTAATTATAATCCTAATAGCAAATGGACATTTAATGATGGAAGAAATGATGGATATAGAGATTATGATGGAGATGGACTTAGGAATTTGAAAGAAGTGGAATATGGAACAGATTTGACGATGCAGGATACTGATGGTGACAATCTATCTGACTATGAAGAAGTTGAAGGTATAAAGAGTAAAGATGGATTAAATATATATCAAACAAATCCATTATTAAAAGATACAGATGAAGACGGATTAAATGATGATTTAGAGATAAAACTTGGGCTTGACCCAACAAACCCTATGACTGACGGTGTAACTCTTGATAGTGAAAGAAAAATAGAGCAAGAGTATAATACTAATTTAATTCCACAAAATTTAAGGGAAGGGGACATTTATATAAGTCAATTAAAAAGTTCTACAAGTGGTGATATAGATGAAAGTATAAGAGTGTCAAATTATTATAATCAAAATTTATTAAATGTGAATGCTATAGTATCATCTTTATTTGAAATTAGTAATAGTGAAGATGATAAAATAGATATTACACTTGATGTTTCAAAGGCAACAGAGAGAAAAACAAAATTAGTCATAGTAAAATATGTAGATGGAATTTTAGAACCAATAGATACAGAATTATTTGATGATACAATAACCGCAAATATAGATTCAAGTGGTATATATGGTGTAGTTGATAGTGAGATAATACTTAGAGATTTAAGTATATTTATAGATGATTATAGGTAGGATATATGAGACAAGACCCATATAAAAAATTAATGTTTCAAAAGTGGTTAATACCAAGACTTGTAGGAGCTGGTATAATTTTAATTACTGTTTTGATAGTAGTAATACTTATTACTATGCAACAGAGTGAACAAGTTTATCTTGAAGGTGCTGCAAAATCAATTCCTTTATTAAGAAATGAAAAGATGCAAAAACTTGGGGATTTGTATATAAAATTAAATAATGATTTTGAGCAAGAGATTAAAAATTATGAATTAAATTATGCCAATAGACTAAATAAGAGAGGCGATAGGATATACTATGGAGTTAACGGACGAGAAAACATAGATGCAATGATAAATGATGATTATGTAAATGGAATAGCATCAGTAAAATATGTAAAAGGAAGTGCTCCAGATAGACCAGATGGAGATAGTAACTTTGTAGATATGTTAGCATTTATGACTGAGTCTCTTGGTGTAGATGTAGATAGATATAGTGATGATGAACTTGCGGTTTTGTTTACTGATTTATTTAAATTAACACATACTTTTAGTGGTACTTCTACAGAGTTATATCCATGTGATCATGGTTGTGCTTGGTGCAAATATTATTGTGGGGACATAAGAGTTCAAGGGGAAGTAGGTGGCGAAACTGTAGGCTATTATAAATGTGATGAATTTTTAGGAAGAACTGGAGAATATGGTTTAATGTATGATCCATTTTTAATAAATAAGAGATCGAATTATCAAGAGCTTATAGATTTAGCAGGAAATGAAACTAAAATGAAGACAACATATCAATATAAGGATGTAAAAGTCACATTCTCATATAGTGAAGATGGAGTAAGCGAGAATCATACAATAGTTACAAAAGGGGATACAGTTGTCGCAGAAGATGATGAGATATATTTATTAAATGAACCAGAAGGTTTTTGTCCAGTATGTAGCGGAAGGAGACAAACATTTACTTCTACAACACGAAAATTTGGTGGGTG